>JBHELS010000039.1:0-7657 GCA_046263015.1 Burkholderiales bacterium
AAACTTGCATTTTAGCAGTGCGTTTCCGCTAGAATGCCGCACCTTCCGATGCCGAATATTTCTCTCGTGCACGCGATGCTTGGCGCAGCGATCGCGCTCGGCACGCAAAGCGTGGCGGCGCAAGGCAAGCCCAAGCCGCCCGCAGACAAGGCGCCAACCGTGCAGGAGAAGCGTCCGGCCATTACCAACGAGCCGCTGCCGATCGAAAACTTCCACGCGCAGTGCATCGGCTGTCACGGCATTGCCGGCTACAAGACCGCGTATCCCGAGGTCTATCACGTGCCGAAGATCGCCGGCCAGCAGCCCGGGTACATCATCGCCGCGCTGAAAGCGTACAAGGCGGGTGATCGCTCGCATCCGTCGATGCGCGGCATCGCGGCGAGTCTCACCGAGGATCAGATGAAAGAGCTCGCCGAGTACTACGGCGCGCCCGCGAAATGAAGCGCACCGCGCTCGCACTCGCGGCGCTCGCGCTCGCCACGAGCGCCTACGCCGGCGGCAACGCCGCGCGCGGCAAGGAGAAGGCCGCGCAGGTGTGTGCCGCGTGCCACGGACCCGACGGCAACAAGCCTTCGGCGCCCGATCAGCCGGTGCTCGCCGGCCAGTACGAGGACTACCTCGTGCGTGCGCTGAGCGACTACAAGAACGGCCGGCGCAACAACGCCATCATGAAGGGCTTCGCCGGGCAGCTTTCCAAGCAGGACATGGAAGACCTCGCCGCCTGGTTCTCAAGCCAGCCGCAGACGGCGCTACACGACCAGCGTTAGCAATTCGGGGACGGAGCCCGAACTGGTTCGGGCTCCGTCCCCGAATTTAGATGGCGTTCGCTTTGCGCTCCGAGCGCGTGACGAGCTCTTCCCAGAGGCCGTCGGTGGATTTGCGAAGCAGGAGCTCGGGGCTCGGGTCGAGCGTGTACCACAGGCCGCGCTTGACTTCCTCGTCGAGCTCATTGGGCGCCCAGAGCACCATGCCGGCGAGGAAGCGGGCCTGCTGCGACTGTGTCTCGATGATGCGATCGACGATGCTTGAATCGAAAGCGACGTAGAGCCCGGGCGCGAGCTGCAGCGAGCGTCCGCCAGGGCTGTCGCGGCCTTTCACCATGGCGAAAATAACTTCCGGCCCGGTCGGCCCGCCGAGGTATACGGGATCGATGACTTTCTGCGACGGCGCGTGGCTCGGGAAAAGTTTGCCGAGCGTCAGGTTGGTGGGCTTGTTGACGATGAAGCCGACGTGGCGGTTGTCGCCGATCGGCCGCGCGACGAGGATCGTCGAGCCATAGAGCCGGTCGTGGAGATTGCGCTTCGCGACGAGCAGCACTGTCTGCGTGATGTCGGTCGCGAAAGCGAGCGGCGCGAGAAGCGCGAGCACCAGCGCGGCGAGCAACGTTCGTATTTTCATGGCGCTATCTCCGTTATGGAGAGGCCATGATGAAGGGGCGAGGTTTACGCCCGCAGGAGCGCGGCTAGTCCATTTAGCGTCGGGCGCGCCGCTCTAGGCAGGCAAGGTAGGCCTCGCCATCCGGGGGGGCGTGGTCGCGCTGCGCGTGCCACAGGGTCTCGGCCAGGCACTCGAGCGCTTCGTGGATCGCGTCGTGCCGCTCGCCCGTGCGGCCGAGGAGGGCGGCGAAGCGTGCCGCGATGCCGGGCGGCTGGTCGATGGAGAGCTGCTCTTCGAGCGCCATATGGAGGCTCAGGTGCAGGAAGGGGTTCGCCTCGCCCTTGTAATCGCGCTCGCGATAGCGCTCGGGCGCGGAGAGCAAAGCGTGGTACTCCGGATGGGCAAGGATCACGTCGAGCGCCACGGTCTCGATACCGACGAGGAGCTCGCCCGAGCGGTATTTGCGCCAGGCGCCAAAAAACGTCTCCCTTACCTGCTCGCGGGTCGGATCGAACACGTCAGGCCTTGGTCTTCTGCCGGTATTCGCAAAGGTCGCGGATCAGGCATTCGGGGCAGCCGGGCTTGCGCGCCGTGCAGATGTAGCGCCCGTGCAGGATGAGCCAATGATGCGCGTTCTTCAGGAACTCAGGCGGCGTGAACTTGACGAGCCGGTCCTCCACCTCGCGCGGATCCTTGCCGGGAGCGAGGCCGGTGCGGTTCGCGACGCGAAAGATATGCGTGTCGACCGCAACGGTGGCCTCGTCGAAGGCGGTGTTCAGCACGACGTTGGCGGTCTTGCGGCCGACGCCCGGCAGCGCTTCCAGTTCTTCGCGGCTCGCCGGCACCTCGCCGCCGTGCTTTTCAACGAGCATGCGCGAGAGCTCGACCACGTTCTTCGCCTTGTTGCGGTAGAGGCCGATGGTCTTGATATAGCCCTCCAGCCCGGCGACGCCCAGCTTGGCGATTTTTTCAGGCGTGTCGTACTGCTCGAAAAGCGGGCCGCTGGCGAGGTTCACCGATTTGTCGGTCGCCTGCGCCGAAAGAACCACGGCGACCAGAAGCTCGTAAGGCGTGCGGTATTTAAGCTCGGTCGTGGGGTTCGGATTGGCGGCGCGAAAGCGGCTATAGATTTCGCGCCGCTTCGCCGGGTTCATTTGCGACCAAGAAGCGCGGCGAGAATCGACCTGCGCTCCTCGGCGCCATGCGATTGAACGGATTCTTTCGCCAGGCGCTCGCGCCGGCGCTTCGCGCGAGCGCCGGCCGCGCGTCGCAAGCTGCTCGTCCAAACGCCTGAGCGCGGCGCGATCTCGATGCAATCGACCGGGCAGGGCGGCACGCACAGCCGGCAGCCGATGCACCAGTCCTCGACGATGGTATGCATATAGCCCTGGGCGCCGACGATCGCGTCGACCGGACAGGCTTCGAGACAGCGCGCACAACCGATGCAGCGCGATTCATCCACCACGGCTACGGGGAGCCTCTTCATCGACCGGTGTGTCGCGCGAGCTCCGGGTGCACCACTTTGCCGGCGCGCACTTGAATGCCGCTCGCGAGATCCCCGTCCGTTTGTCCTTTTGCGAGCATCTGTACGTAAGGTAGCACCGCGCGCTCGAGCGCGAGGCTTGCAGTGCGCGGGCAGGCGGCCGGCATGTTCGGCACGCAGTAGTGCACCACGCCTTCCTCCACGTAGATCGGCCGGCTGTGCGAGGTGGGGCGCGAAGTTTCGGCGATGCCGCCATGGTCGATGCCGACGTCCACGAAGGCCGAGCCGCGCCGCATCGCCGAGAGCATTTTGCGCGTGATGAGCTTGGGTGAGCGCTGACCCGGGGTGAATACGGCGCCGACGAGGAGGTCTGCGTCTTCGATCGCTGCGATATCGAGGCCGGTACGCAGGTGCGCCTTCGGGTATTGCGCACGCACGCCGGCAAAGCGTCGTTCGCTGCGCGCGAAGACCGTGACATCGGCGCCGATGCCATAGGCGATGGCGAGTGCATTGGCGCCGACATTGCCGGCGCCGATGATGACCACCTTGCCCGGTGGCACGTTCCCGAAGCCGGAGAGCAACACGCCGCTGCCGCCGTTCTGCTTCTGCAGGCACCAGGCGCCGACTTGGAGGGCAAGTCGGCCGGCGATCGCGGACATCGGCGCTAGGATGGGCAGTTGGCCGCGTTGCTGGCCGACGCTCGAGTACACAACGAAAGTCGCACCGCTAGCGAGCGCGGCATCGAGGAGTTCGCGCTCCGCGGCGAATTGCTGGAAGCCGAGTACCACCTGACCGGGGCGCGGTTTGCCGTATTCGGGCGGCAGCAGCTCTTTCACCTTGACGATGACATCGCACTGCCATGGATCACCCAGCGTCGCGCCACTCCGAATGTATTCATCATCGCTGAAGCCGACGCCGAGACCCGCGCCGGGCTCGACCACGACATCGCGGAGCTCGGCGACGCCGGCCGGGGTCAGCGCGACGCGGTATTCGCCGTCCTTTATTTCGCGCGGTATGCCGATACGCATTCGGAAATCAGCCGCGGACCGCGATAGATGAGTCCGGTGTAGAGCTGCACGAGCGCGGCGCCGGCCGCGAATTTCTCGGCCGCATCGGCGCCCGACAGGATGCCACCCGCACCGATCAGCGTCGCTTCTCCCGCGAGCGCTCGGGCAAAGGCCGCGAGCGCTTCGGTTGCGCGGGCGCGGATCGGCCTACCGGAGAGACCGCCCGCTTCGTTCCCATGACGCACACCCTCGACGCCTTCGCGGGAGATCGAAGTGTTGGTGGCGATGACGCCGTCGATGCCGTGGCGGCGAACGGCGTCGGCGATCGCCTGGATCTGCGCGCCCTCCAGATCGGGCGCCACCTTGACGAGGAGCGGCACGCGCCGGCCGGTGCGCTCGGCGAGCGGCCCGCGCAAGCGAGCGAGGCGGCCGAAGAGCGCCTCGAGCTGGTCGGCCGACTGCAGATTGCGCAGGCCCGCGGTATTGGGCGAGGAGATGTTGATGGTCACGTACGACGCGTGCGGATACGCCTGCTTCAGGCCGAGCTCGTAGTCGTCGATCGCGCGCTCGGCCGGCGTATCGGCGTTTTTCCCGAGGTTGATGCCGAGCACGCCGTTCCAGCGCGCGCGGCGCACGTTCTCGAGAAAGGCGGCGAGCCCGATATTGTTGAAGCCGAAGCGGTTGATGATCGCCTCGCGTTCGGGCAGCCGAAAAAGCCGCGGCCGCGGATTGCCGGGTTGCGCCCGCGGCGTCACGGTGCCCACCTCTAGAAAACCGAAACCGAGGGCGCCGAGGGCGTCGATCTGCTCGGCGTTCTTGTCGAGCCCGGCGGCAAGACCCACCGGGTTCGCGAACTCGAGCCCCATGGCGCGCACCGGCAGCCGCGGTACGCGCGGCGCGACGATCGCGGCAAGCGCGGCCGCGCGCAGCGCGAGGTGGTGGCTGGTTTCTTCGTCGAGGGAGAAAAGGAGCGGGCGGGCGAGCCGATAAAGGCTCACACCCGGCTCTCGTCGCCGCGGCGCCCGAGCCGGCGCCAGACGCCGCCGATGAAGCCCTCGATCGGCTCGAATTTCGACTTGTAGGCCATCTTCGGGCTCTCGCGGATCCAGTAGCCGAGATAGAGATACGGCAGCCCGAGCCGCCGGCACTGGTCGATCTGCCAGAGCACGTTGTACGTGCCGAAGCTCGCGCCACGGCGGTCGGGCTCGTAGAACGTATAGACGGAGGAGAGGCCGTCCGGGAGAAAGTCGACAATGGAAACCATCACCAGCTGGCCGGCCTCGCGGAATTCGATGAGGCGAGTGTCGACGCGGCTTTGCAGCAGGAAATGCGAGTACTGGTCGCGACTGTCGTTATCCATGCCGCCGCCGGAATGGCGCTTTGACTGATAGCGCAGATAAAGCGCGTAATGCTCGAGCCGGAACTTGAGCGGCTGCGCGTGCGCCACCAGGCTGCCATGCGTCTTCCAGGCGCGCCGTTGCGAGCGGTTCGCCTCGAATTCACCGACCGGGATGCGCACCGGCACGCAGGCGCGGCAGGCATCGCAATGCGGACGGTAGGTGAAGATGCCGCTTCGCCGGAAGCCCGCCTTGACGAGATCGCCGTACAGGTCGGTGTTGATGAGATGGCTCGGCGTCGCGACCTGCGAGCGCGCCATGCGGTCGGGCAGATAGCTGCACGGATACGGCGCCGTCACGTAGAACTGCAGTACGGCATGCGGCAGGTCGTTAAGTCGCGACATCTTTCCTGGCGAGCATTCTCGGGCTCCAACGTCCCGGGGGCTCGGGGTAGTTTACCAAGGGCGTAACGGCGCGCAAAAAGGCACGGCGCGCTATTTCGCGTCCGCCGAGCGACGCAAGGAGGGGCGTATGCATCTGGCAGTCTATAAGAGGGAAGCGGCGCGCTTTCAGTTCCTCGACGAGGGCGACTAGCGCGACCTTCGATGCGTCGGTGGCGCGCGAAAACATCGACTCGCCGAAGAACATGCGCCCGAGCGCGACGCCATAGAGTCCGCCGACGAGCTCACCCGCGCGCCAGGTCTCGAACGAGTGTGCGTAACCCGCGCGGTGCAGCGCGACGTAGGCCGCGCGCATCGAGCGGCCAAGCCAGGTGCCTTCGTCGCGGTCGGCGCAGCCGACGAGCACACGCTCGAACGCCGTGTCGATGCGCACCTCGTAGCCTTTATTGCGCACGCTCTTTGCGAGCGATCTTGACACCTTGAGCGCCTCGCAATGCAAAACCATGCGCGGGTCGGGCGACCACCACAGGATCGGCTCCGGGGCCGAGTACCACGGAAAGACGCCGTGGCGGTACGCCTCCAGCAGGCGGGGCACCGTGAGATCGCCGCCCGCGGCAAGCAGGCCATTGGGGTTTTTCAGTGCCCGCTCGACCGGCGGGAAAGGGTCAGTCGCTTCCAACCACGTCAACACTTCACTTGCTGGCGGCAGAAGTCTTCCAGCGGACGCACCACGCACCTGCCGTCCACCGCGGCGCGCGCCGCCGATCCTAGCTCGAGCTCGAGTCGGAAGGCGTATTTGTCGAAGAACTCGTTGAAGAGCTCACCGCCAAGCGTGCCGAGCGCGTAGAGCTCGTCGGTGTTCGCGTCGTGCTCGAGCAGGATGGCGGCAAGGGGCTGCGGCGCCGGACCGGCCACGACGCGTGCCCCCGCCGCGGGGTCATACTGACTGTGTTCCGAGCAGCAGTGAATCACCGCGGCGCGGCGGTTCGCCGGCGTTTGCTCGGCGCGATAGCTGATGAAGCTGATTTCAGGCGTCGGATAGGTGAGCTTGTGTGCGCAGATCGCGGAAAAGGCGACGAGCGAATTCGCGCGCCCGACGCCGCCTTGCCATGTGTAGGGGTGATCGCTCGCCGTCTTCAGCTCGGTCGGCCTCGCCGCATGCCCGAGGTTAAGCAAAAAGCAGGGCGTCGCTGCGTAGGGATAGTGAAAGATCAGGTTGCGATTCACCGGCACGTCGGCCGCGTGCAAGGGCGCGCCGTTCGCGTCAACCAGGCGGGAGCGCGAGTAGCGCCGCGGCTCGGCGTCCGCCGCGAGCGCCGGAGCGCTGGCGGAGGCGGCGGCGGCGACGCAAAACTGTACGAACTCGCGCCTCTGCATCGCTAAAGGTTATAGCCTTTTTCGTTGTGCAGAACCGTGTCCAGGCCTTCGGTCTCCTCCTCCTGGGCCACGCGCATGCCGATCGTCGCATCGACCGCCTTGACGATCAGCCATGTCAAGACGCCCGACCAGACCAGGGTCACGAGGACGCCCGCGAGCTGCACGCCGACCTGACTCGCCATATGTAGGCCCTCCGCGTAGCCGACGCCGCCGAAAGCCGCTGCGCAGAAGACGCCCGTCAGCGTGGTGCCGATGATGCCGCCGACGCCATGCACCGGGAAGACGTCGAGCGAGTCGTCCACGCCGAGCACGCGCTTCATATAGTTGGTCGCGAAGAAACACACGACGCCGGCGATAAGACCGATGGCGATGGCACCCATGGGGCCGACGAAACCGGAAGCGGGCGTGATCGTGCCAAGCCCCGCCACCATGCCAGTGACGATGCCGAGCACGGAGGGCTTTTCGAATCGGAGCCATTCGCAGACCATCCAGGCAAGCGAGGCGGTCGCCGCGGCGATGTGCGTGACGAGCATCGCCATCGCCGCCGTGCCGTCGGCCGCGAGCGCGCTGCCGGCGTTGAAGCCGAACCAGCCGACCCACAGCATGCAGGCGCCGGCCACCACCATCGTCATGTTATGCGGCGGCATCGCCGTGTCCGGGAAGCCCCGCCTGCGG
>JBHELS010000040.1:0-2667 GCA_046263015.1 Burkholderiales bacterium
CCACCGGCGTGAGCGTGCCCGTGCGCCCGACCTGCACCTCGATCGCCTGCACCTCGGTCACTTCCTCCTGCGGCGGATACTTGTGTGCGACCGCCCAGCGAGGCTCGCGCGCCACGTTGCCGAGGTCGCGCTGCAGCTCGAGGTCGTTCACCTTGTAGACGACGCCGTCGATGTCGAAGGGCAGCCGCTCGCGCTCGGCGCCGATAAGCGCGTGGTATTCGGTCAGCCCTTGGGCGCCGCGCACTACGGCGCGCCGCTTGTCGACCGGCGGCCCGAACGCCTCAATGGCGTCGAGGAGATCGCTATGCCGCGGCGGCAGCCGCAGGCCGCGTATGACGCCGTAGCCGTAGGCGGAGAAGGTGAGCGGTCGTTGTGCGGTGATCTTCGGGTCGAGCTGGCGCACTGCGCCCGCGGCAGTATTGCGTGGATTGATGAACAGCCGTTCGCCCGCCTCGGCTTGGCGCCGATTCATCTTTTCGAACGCCGCCCGGGTCATGAAAATTTCGCCCCGAACTTCGAGCACCTCCGGCGGCGCCTTGCCCTTGAGCCGCAGCGGAATGCTGTGGATCGTACGCACATTCGCCGTAACGTCCTCGCCGACCTCGCCGTCGCCGCGCGTCGCCGCGCGTGCAAGGACGCCCTTTTCATAGCGCAGGCTGATCGCCAGGCCATCGAGCTTGAGCTCGGCAGCGTACTCGACCGGCGGGTCCTGCGGCTCGAGGCCAAGCTCGCGCCGAATGCGTGCGTCGAAGCTCGCCGCACCGGTGTCCTCGGTGTCGGTCTCGGTGCGGATGGAGAGCATGGGCAGCTCGTGGCGCACCGGCGCGAGATCCTTCGCCGGCGCGCCACCGACGCGCTGCGTCGGCGAATCCGGCGTCGCGAGCTCCGGATGCTCGGCCTCGAGGCCTTGCAGCTCGCGAAACAAGCGATCGTATTCGGCGTCCGTAATCTCGGGCGCGTCCTGGACGTAGTAAAGGCGGTTATGACGCTCGAGCTCGGCCCGAAGGGCCGCGACCCGCTCGCGCGGGCTCACGAGAAGACGCGAAGCGCGAGCGAGCTTCCGGGCTCGATGCCGCAGCCGGCAAGTTTTGCGGCGACCGCATCGAGCTCGCGGCCGATGGCGGCGAGCGCGCGCTCGTCCAGCTGGCGCCCGCTGTCGTCGATCAGGCGCCCGCCCCGCACCTCGGCAAGCTCTCGCCCGGCGCGCACCATCGCTTCATAGGCAGCCCGCGGGCTCCGTGTGCGCGCCACGTCGAGTGTGAGCGTGACGCCGTCCTCGCGGGCCATCGCCTGGAACGCCTGACCGGTGAATTGCGCCGGCGCCGTACCGATACCGACGACATGCAGGGCAACCTGGATATCGGCATCGGCACAGGCGCGATCGAGCTCGCGCGCCGCTTCGAGCGCCTCACGCATCTCGGGCGCACTGATACGGGCGCCGAGCGCGGCGGCCATGGTCTCGACCATGGCGCGAAACTCGATCACTTCGGCATCGCCGACGACGCCGCTGCGACTCAAAAGCTGGAGCGCGACGCGCACCTCGGCCTCGGTCTGGGCGAGTATGGAACGCCGCGCGAAGCGCCGCTCGATCGGCGACCACGCCTCCTGCACCACGCTTGCCGGCAGCGCTTTCGCGGTAGTGAGCTCGATCACGTAGTCGACCCGCTCCGCGGGTAGTGCGCCGGTCGCGGCGGGCGGAGCGGCGCGCCGCGGCGGCGCATCCGGATCGCGCCGCGCGGCGAGCGTCGGTTCGCGACGCTCGTCCGCGAGCAAGGTATCGGCATGCGCCGAGGAGAACGCCTGCTCGGCGTGGCGGCGCGCCGTGCGTTCCTGCCAGCGGTTGTAGACGAGGACGGCGACGACGGCGAGAGCGCCGATGGCAAGCAGACCGAGCTGCAGATCGGTCATGAGCGCATGACCCGCTACGCGGCGAGCTCCTCCCGCATGCGCAGCGCTTCGTCGATGTCGACCGCGACGACGCGCGAGACACCGGATTCGGGCATCGTCACGCCGATCAGCTGCTCGGCAAGCTCCATGGTGATCTTGTTGTGGCTGATGAAGAGGAATTGCGTCTGCGCCGACATCTTGCGCACGAGCTCGCAGAAGCGAACGGTGTTGGAGTCGTCGAGCGGCGCGTCCACCTCGTCGAGCAGGCAGAAGGGCGCGGGATTGAGCTGGAAGAGCGAGAACACGAGCGCGATCGCGGTGAGCGCTTTCTCGCCGCCCGAGAGCAGGTGGATGCTGCTGTTTCGCTTGCCGGGCGGCTGGGCCATCACCTGCACGCCCGCGTCGAGGATCTCTTCGCCGGTCATGAGGAGCTTCGCCTCGCCGCCGCCGAAAAGCGAAGGGAAAAGGGAGCCGAAATGCCGGTTGACGCTCTCGAACGTTTCCCTGAGGAGCTCTCGCGTCTCGCGGTCGATACGCCGGATCGCGTCCTCGAGCGTCTTGATCGCCTCCTCGAGGTCGGCGGCCTGAGAGTCGAGAAAACCTTTTCGCTCGCGGCTCGAGCGCAGCTCCTCGACCGCGGCGAGGTTGACGGCGCCGAGCTCGCCGATTTGTTGCGTCAGGCGCGTGATTTCGCCTTGCAGGCTCGAAGGCCGGACCGGCCGCTCGGCTTCGGCCGCGAGAAGCGCCTCGTCGGCGCCCGCCTCGCGCAGCTGGGTCGCG
>JBHELS010000041.1:0-14663 GCA_046263015.1 Burkholderiales bacterium
AATCTGAAACTCTTGCCGCTGCATCAGCGGCTCTTCGTCGAAGCGAACCCCATCCCGGTGAAATGGGCGCTCGCGCAGATGGGCATGATCGAATACGGGCTCAGGCTGCCGCTCTCGCCGCTCGCCGATAAATTTCACGAGACCGTGCGCGAGGCGCTCCACGAAGCCGGCATCGCGCTCCCGGGCTTGCGGGTCGTCGAAGGCCGCGGTTGATGCAAAAGCGCTTTGCAGTCCTCGCGAGCGCGCTACTGCTCGGCGCCTGCTCGTCCGTGAACCAGTGGATGGAAGGTAAGGTCGAGTACAAGTCGGCGGCGTCGCTGCCGCCGCTCGAGATTCCGCCGGATCTGACGTCGCCCGCGCGCGATAACCGCTATGTCGTTCCCGAGACCGGCAAATCCACGGCGACGCTGTCGGGCTACGAAGCCGAGCGGCGCGACGCGAAGCCCGCCGCCGGCACGAGTGCAGTGCTGCTGCCGCAGCCAGAGCACATGCGCGTCGAGCGCGCCGGCACGCAGCGCTGGCTGGTGGTCGACGAGCCGCCCGAGCGGCTCTGGCCGCTGGTGCGCGACTTCTGGCAGGAGAACGGCTTTCTCATCAAGCTCGAGCTTCCGGAAGTGGGCGTCATGGAAACCGAGTGGGCGGAAACCCGCGCGCGCCTTCCCGAGGGGGGCGTGAGGGGGCTTCTCGGCAAGGCGCTCGACCAGCTCTACTCGACCTCGGAGCGCGACAAGTTCCGTACGCGTCTTGACCGCTCCGCCGACGGCAAAGCGACGGAGATCTACGTCAGCCACCGCGGCATGGTCGAGGTCTATACCACCATGCGCGATCCGCAAAGCAACGCCCCCGGCGATACGCGCTGGCAGCCGCGCGAGCCCGACCCGGAGCTCGAGGCGGAGTTTCTGCGCCGGCTGATGGTTCGGCTTGGCGCCCAGGAGGAAAAAGCGCGCACGCTCGCCGCCACGGCGGCGACGCAACAGGACCAGCGCGCCCAGATCACGAAGGGCATCGATGGCGCCGAGGCGCTCGAGGTGTTCGAGCCCTTCGACCGCGTCTGGCGGCGGGTCGGGCTCGCGCTCGACCGCGTCGGCTTCACCGTGGAAGACCGCGACCGCCAGAAGGGCATCTATTTCGTGCGCTATGCCGATCCGGAGGTCGAGAAGGACACCCGGGGGCTTCTCAGCCGCTGGTTCTCGAACGACTCGAAGGTGAAGGCGCAGCAATACCGCGTGCAGGTTACGCAGGCCGGTACTTCGAGCGCGGTGAACGTGCTTAACAAGGACGGCGCGGCCGACAACTCGAAGACTGCGCAGCGCATCCTCGCGCTGCTACATGAACAGCTGAAATAAGTTGCTGCGCTTCGCCTCGCTTGCGAGCGGCTCCGATGGCAACTGCCTCGTGGCGCAGGCGGATCTCACCCATGTACTCATCGATTGCGGCTTGAACCTGCGCGATACCGAGCGGCGCCTTGCGCGGCTGGGGCTCGAGCCCGCCGATATCGACGCCATCCTCGTGACGCACGAGCACGGTGACCACGCCGGCGCGGTGTTCGACTTCGCCGCCGCGCACAACATCCTGGTGGTGCTCACGCACGGCACGCTGCGCGCGCTCGCCGCTGAAGGCAAGCTGCACGACGGTATCCGTACCGAGCTCGTACGCGGCGGCGAGCGTTTCTCGATCGGCGGCATGGAAGTCCTGCCCTTCACCGTGCCGCATGACGCGGCGGAGCCGGTGCAGTTCGTCGTCTCCGACGGCGCCGCGAAGCTCGGCGTCATCACCGACATCGGCATCGGCACGCGCCACGTCGAGCACATGCTCTCGGGCCTCGATGCGCTGGTTCTCGAGTGCAACTACGACCATGACATGCTCTGGGCCGGCGGCTATCCGCGCTGGCTGAAAGAACGGATCGCCGGCCCCTTCGGTCACCTCGACAACCGGGACGCAGCGCGCCTCCTCGCCGCGCTCGAGCGCTCGAAGCTGAAGCACGTGATCGGCGCGCACCTCTCGCAGCAGAACAACAAGCCCGAAATCGTGCGCGAGACGCTCGCCGCGGCGCTCGGCTGCTCGCCCGACTGGATCGGACTCGCGACCCAAAACGACGGCTTCGATTGGCGCGAAGCTTGAATTCGGGGACGGAGCCCGAACTCAAGATCCAGCCCGGCGAAGCGCGCGACAGTTCGGGCTCCGTCCCCGAATTAAAGGCCGACGGCGGTGCTCGATACGCCGGGGAAGGAAGCTTCCCAGATCTCCATGAAGCGGCTGCGCATCTCGAGTGCCTCGGTCTCGTCGCCAAGCCCGATCGCCCCACGATAGAAGCTCGACTGCGGGCGGCGCACATAGTGCTGTGAGTCGAGGACGAGGAAGGCATCCTGCAGCTCGCGGAGGTGCTCGTGGGTGCGATTGACCTGCATCGCATGCGCATAGCGCCCGAGAAGGCCGATGAGGCGAGGGCAATAGCGCGTCAGGTGATCGGTGTCGTGCACCACCATGTAGATGCGCCGTGTGCGGCTCGCGGCGAGAAAGCGCTCGAGGTTGGTGATGCGGCTCGAATCGTTCAGCCGCAGCGCCGCCCCGTCCGGGTCGAAGATGCGAAGCTCGCGCCCCGGCTGCCCAAGCACGCGGTCGACCGCAGCCTGGAAACCCGAGGCACTGTCGAAACGCTCGTAGCTCGCTTCATCCATCAGCCGTGCTCCACGCGGACATAGCCGCGCCTTTGCCACTCGGAGATTAGTCCGCCGAGTCGCGCCGCTGCAAGGGCGTTCGCGGCAGCGCCTCGCTCATCGGCGAGGCGGCGCAACGCCGCTACCTGGCGGGTGCTTGCCCTTAGCGAGTCGCCGTTGATGAAAAATTGCCGGCCGCTATAGAGCAGCTGCGTCTTCGAGTCGAGCACCACCCGCCCTGCGAGCGGGCGTGCCGCTCGTGGCTGGTAGACGACCTGCGCCTTCGGCATGGTGAGGTATTCGCCGAGGAAGCGCTCCACCTCGGCACGCGTCCAGCGGATACGCGCGAGAACGCGCTCGGCGAAGGCCGCCATCTCGCGCGGGATGCGCGCCGGAGCGGCGGCGGGCGCGAGGCGCGGGTCGCGATAGCGCGCCTCGGGCAGACCGCGCTCATGGAGCCAGTCGAGAAAAGCCGCCGCGAGCTCGCCGCCCGAGGGCGCTCGAAAGCCGATCGAATAGGTGAAGCAGGGTTCGAGCGCGACGCCGTCGTGCCGCATGCCGGGGGGGAGATAGACGAGGTCGCCCGCGCTTGCCACCCAAGCGCGTTCTCCGGCGATGCGCCAACGGCGCCGGCCGCTCGCCTGCAGCAGAAACACATCGTAGGAATCGACATGCGGCCCGACGCCGCCGCCCGGCATGGCGTAGCTCACCATGACATCGTCGAGCCGCGCTTGCGGCACGAACGAAAAGCGCCGTAGCAGCGCCTCGGCGCCAGCGTGGTACAGGTTGACGCCGCTCACGAGAAGCGTCCAGTCGCGGCGCTTCGCCCGCAGGCGCGCGAAAGGACCGTGCACGGTGCGGTAGCGCCGCCCGCGACGCTCGATGACTCGCGATTCCACATCGTCGCGCGCCGCGAGCGCGCGCAATTCGCGCTCGCCGATCACGCCGCGGAACTCGGCGAGCGCGCCACGCACGAAAAGCGGACGCTTCTGCCAATGCCGGCGCAGGAATTCACGCGGCGTCAAGCCGCCGAGCAAAAAAGATTTCACCGAACGATTATATGTAGCGACGACACTACAGCTCTCGACGCGCGCGGCTGTTGCAATTTAAAAAAATTTTTGGAATAGAATCGTTCGCGATGTTGCAACCGGGACAAACTGCGCCGGCTTTCGAATTGCCCGACGCCGACATGCAAACCGTGGCGCTCTCCGCGTTCAAGGGCAAGAAGCATGTCGTCCTGTACTTCTATCCGCGCGATGGCACGCCCGGCTGCACACTCGTGACGACCGATTTTTCAGACCACGAAGAGCAGTTCGGTAAGCACGACTGCGTGGTGCTCGGCGTCTCGCCGGACGATTGCCTGACGCACGCTGATTTTCGCGACCGCCACGGCGTGACCATCGCGCTTCTTTCCGACGCCGACGGCGAGGTGTGCCGCAAATACGGCGTGCTGCAGGAAAAGGAAGACGAAGCGGGCTCCCGCCGTGCTTGCCTGGTGCGCTCGACGTTCATCGTCGACAAGAAGGGCGTCATCCGGCACGCCGCCTACGGCGTCAACCCGCGCGGCCACGCCGCCGAGGTGTACGACCTGATCAAGCGCCTGCGCGCCTAGAGAGCGCGGCGCACAAGGTGCTCGAAGCGGGTGTTGGTAGCGCGTAATACCGTTGTCGGCGTGCGCATGGGGCTCGCAGATGCGCAAGGCGTGGAGCTTTCGCCGGCCTCGGAGCTTCTTTACCTTCACGGCGGCTACGGCGAGATGCTGCCAGCGCTCGAGCAGGCGCTGGAGGGCAAAGGCGCCGGCGAATCGGTGCAGGTGAAGCTCGAACCCGCGCAAGCCTTCGGCGAATACGATCCCGGGCTGCTGCGGGTCGAGCCGCTCGGCCGCTACGGCGAGGGCCTGAGCGTCGGCATGCAGATCGAGGAGGGCGACACTCTCTACACCGTGACCGACGTTGCCGGCGGCAGCGTCGTGATGGACGCGAACCATCCGCTCGCCGGCATGGCGATACGCTTCTCCGTTGTAATACTTACCGTCCGGGCGGCAAGCGAAGACGAGTTGCGACGCGGGGTATCATTGCCCTAGAAGAACTACAGGGGGCAATCTGAAGGACGTCGTGTCGTACGGCATCGGCACCTTCGCCGCGCTGGTGGCGCTCGGCGCGCTGGTATTGCTCTTCCTGCGCGACATCACGCAGAAGAAGCACAGCGTGCTTCGCAACTATCCGGTCATTGGTCGCCTGCGCTACTTCTTCGAGCAGCTCGGCGAATACTTCCGGCAATACTTTTTCGCCGGCGACCGCGATGAGATGCCGTTCAACCGCGCGACGCGCGCCTGGGTGTATCGACTCGCGAAGAACGAGGGCGGCGTGATCGGCTTCGGTTCGACCTACGATCTGCACGAGCCGGGCGCGCTCATCTTCGTCAACCATCCGTTCCCGGTGCTCGAGGAAGAGCGGCTGCCGACGCCGCCGCTACTTCTCGGCGAGGGCTACTGCCGCGATCCGTTCGAGGCGCGCTCCGTGGTCAACGTGAGCGGCATGAGCTTCGGCGCCATCTCGGCGCCGGCGGTGCGTTCGCTCTCGCGGGGCGCGGCGCTCGCCGGCTGCTGGCTCGACACGGGCGAAGGCGGACTCTCGCCTTACCACCTCGAGGGCGGCTGCGACGTCATCATGCAGATCGGCACGGCGAAGTACGGCGTGCGCGATGCGCAAGGCGGCCTCTCGAGCGAGCGCCTGCTCGAGCTTTCGCGCGTCGTCAAGGCCTTCGAGATCAAGCTTTCGCAGGGCGCGAAGCCTGGAAAGGGCGGCGTGCTGCCCGCTCGCAAGGTCACGCCCGAGATCGCGCACATCCGCGGCATCCCGGAGGGCCGCGACTCGATCAGCCCGAACCGACACCGCGATATCTCGAACATGAGCGAGCTTCTGGAAAAGATCGCCTGGATGCGCGATCTCACCGGCAAGCCGATCGGCGTCAAAACCGCCGTCGGCGGCTGGCGCTTCATGAACGAGATGGCCGACTTCGTCCACCGGAGGGGGCTCGAATTCGCGCCAGACTTTCTCGTGATCGACGGCGGCGAGGGCGGCTCCGGGGCAGCGCCCCAAGCGCTCGCCGATCACATGGGTCTTTCAATCGTGGAAGCGCTGCCGCGGGTCGTCGACGCGCTCCTCGAAACCGGCCTTCGCGGCCGCGTGCGCGTCGTCGCCTCGGGCAAACTCGTGACTTCAGCCAAGGCGGCCTGGGCGCTTTGCGTCGGCGCCGATTTCGTCAACACCGCCCGCGGCTTCATGTTCTCGCTCGGCTGTATCCAGGCGCTGCGCTGCCACACGAACACCTGCCCCACGGGCGTCACGACGCACAACAAGCGCCTGCAACGCGCGCTCGTGGTCGAGGAAAAATACGTGCGGGTCGCGCACTACGCGATCAACATGAATAAGGAGATCGACATGATCGCGCATTCGTGCGGCGTGCGGCACGCTCGCGAGCTCCGCCGCGACCATGTGCGCATCGTGCAAGGCAGCGGCCAGTCGGTCGCGCTCAACATGCTCTACCCGTACCCGGAGCTCAAGACGAAGGTAAAGGCGGCGTGAACAGCCGCAAGGGATTGCAATCGCCGGGGCCATGAGGCCGCTCGCGCTCTGCCTCGGCTTGGTGGTCACGCTGCCCGCGCACGCGCTCAGCTCCGACGCGCAGGAGTTCATGGCGATCTCGAAGGATCTGGAGGCGGTTCAGTGCGAAAAGCGTACCCTGCGCCGGGAGATTGCGCTCGCGGAGGCGGAGCATCGGGATAGCGACGCGAGCGCTTTGCGCGCGCGCTTTGCGAAGCTCAATCGCGACGCGAAGACTGCGCGCTCGGAGAAGCGCTTGGCCGAGCTTGCACCGCGTCTTCGCGCCTCGCGTGATCCCGAGGACCTCGCCTCGATCAGTCGCCAGCAGCGCGAAGTCTTCTACAGATGCGAGTGACGCGCGGCCGATGAAGGTCCACGGCGGCTGCCATTGCGGAAATCTTCGCTACGAAGCGGAGCTCGATCCGGCTACGGTCGGGGTGTGCCACTGCACCGATTGTCAGCGCCTCACCGGTTCCGCCTTCTCCGTCTATGCACCGGTCCCGCGCGAGAGCTTTCAGCTGGCCGGAGAGCCGCGCATTTACGTGAAGATCGGCGAAAGCGGCAGCCGGCGCGCTCAAGCCTTGGACGAGCGTGCGGCGCTCGGGCCGAAGGTGTAGATCTGGTGCCGCTCGGCGCTCCCGTGGGTGACGGGCCTCGGCGGCGTTCGCGCCGTGCAGAAGGAGCCGTGAGCTGACGCGCGTCGAGCGCCGCGAGTCGCGTACGGTCGCCGCGCGCATCGGATTGCGCTATGTCACCGAGGGGCTGCGCGGCATCACGCGTAAACGCGTCGGCACCGGCTGGGCCTACTACGCGCCCGGCGGTGCGCGCATCACGGACACCGAGGCACGCCATCGCATCAACCGCCTCGCCATACCGCCTGCCTGGACCGATGTCTGGATCTGTCCCGATGCCAACGGCCATATCCAGGCGACCGGCTGCGACGCGCGTGGGCGCAAGCAATACCGCTATCACCCGGATTACCGCGCCGCGCGCGACCGCTCGAAGTTTCAGCGCATGCTCGAGTTCAGCCAGGTGCTGCCGCGGCTGCGCGAGCGCCTCGAGCGCGATCTCGGCGCGCCGGACCTGAGCCGCCGGCAGATCCTCGCTACGGTGGTGAGGCTTCTCGACAAGACGCTGATCCGCGTCGGCAACGATGAATACGTCCGCGAAAACCGCTCGTATGGTCTTACCACCCTGCGCCGACGCCACCTCGCGATCGATGGTCCGATGCTTCGTTTCAGCTTTCGCGGGAAAAGCGGCGTCGAGCACACCATCGCCGTCGCCGATCCGCGGCTTGCGCGCATCATCCAGCGCTGCCGCGAGCTTCCCGGGCAGGAGCTTTTTCAGTATGTCGATGCGGCTGGCCGGCGGCACGTCGTTTCCTCCGACGACGTGAACGACTATCTGCGCTCGATCGCCGGTCGCGATATCAGCGCCAAGGACTTTCGCACCTGGGGCGGCTCGATGCTTGCGGCGCGCGAGCTGCGCGCGCGCGGCGCACCCGCAAGCCGCAGAGAGGCCAATCGCAACGTCATCGCGGCCATCGACGCAGTCGCGGAGCGCCTCGGCAATACGCGCGCCGTCTGCCGCAAATACTACGTGCATCCGGCACTCATCGATGCCTACTTCATGGGCGAGACGATCGCGCAACCCGAACCCGAGCGGCGCACGCGGCGATCGCACCGCGCGGCGCTGCGTCGCGATGAGGTTCTGGTTTTGCAATTCCTGCAGGAGCGTTTATGACTCTCCTTTTGACAACGCAATGTTTTACGGGAGCGCCGCTCCTCGGGTGCGCGCTGCCGGTTTGCTTCTGATGCTCTGCGAGCTCTGTGTGCCGGCGCAAGTCGTCGCGGAAAACGGCGCCGCCTATGCCCGCTACGACAGCAGTTCGCTCGCCGCTGGGCACGTGATCGTCGTGCCGCGCCGGCACGTCGCCGACTTCTTCGACATGACGGCCGATGAGCAGACCGCGGTGCTTGCGCTTCTCAACGAAGCGCGGCGCCTGGTGCAGGCAAAGCACGCGCCTGACGGCTACAACGTCGGCGTGAACATCGGAAAGGCCGCGGGGCAATCGCGCATGCATGTGCACGTGCACCTGATTCCTCGCTACGCCGGCGATGTTCCCGATCCCGCGGGTGGCGTGCGGCGGGTCCTTAAGCCCTAGAGGTCTTTCAGCATCTCGCCGCAGCCTGCGCGCTCGGCCCAGTATTGCCATGCTCGCTGCGTCTCGGGCGATTGCGGCTTGTAGCCCGGACCGGCGGCGCGAGCGTCGATCTCGCCGCGGCTGAGGGGCTTCAGCTCGCCAAGCTGCATCGCCTTGTGTTGCACGCGCGCATTGCGCGGCAGGTACACCGACATGCGCACGACGTCGATGAGCGAGCGCGCCGCGGCCGCGAAGCCGTGCCCGCGCATCAAGGCGACGTTGCGGCTGCCGAGCGTGCGCGCCAGATCGCGTCCCTGCTCAAGGTTGGTGACGAGCAGATTGGTGCGATCGCCGAAGCGCTCGGCGATATCCCATACCGGAACTTCGGCGCCGATGAAGGCGCCGGAATGGATGACGGGCTTGAGCGCTGCCTGGGTAATGGTGAAAGGGAGCACGTCCTCGGCGTGCGCATGCACCACGGCCATGATGTCGGGGCGGGCTTCGTAGATCGCGGCATGGATGAAGCGCTCGAGATAGAGCGGACGCGCGTCCTTGCCGAGCGCCTCGCCATCGAGTCGATGCTCGACGATGTCGTCAGGGCCGATCAGTGCCGGGCTCTTCGAGTGCGCGAGGAAGAAGCGCTCGGGCGCCTCGGGATTTCGCAGGCTGACGTGGCCATAGGCGTCGACCACATCCTCCTTCGCGAGGATGCGGTTGGCGATAACGAGTTCCGTGATGAGTTTCATAGCCATTGGTTCCAGAGGCGGCGCGCCGCGTCGATGACTTCGCTTGCGGTCATGCCGATCGGCCCGACGCCGGTGGCGGCGAGCGCGTCCGCCGCCGCCCCGTGCAGATGGGTGGCGAGGACGAGCGCCGCCTCGCCGCTATAGCCCTGCGCGAGCAGCCCGCCAAGCATGCCCGCGAGGACATCGCCCATGCCGGCGCTCGCCATGCCGGGGTTGCCGCTGCGGTTCACGAACCAGTGTCCATCGCGCGCGACGAGGATGCTGCCATTGCCTTTCAGGACGACGTGCGCATTCAGATTATCCGCGAGGACGCGCGCCGCCTTCACGCGGTCGTGCTGCACGGCGGCCGTTGTCGTGCCGAGGAGCCGGCCCGCTTCCGCGGGGTGCGGTGTGACGATGGTTTCGCCGCGGCGGCGGGCGCAGGCGCGACGCAGATCTGCGTTTTCGGAAATCAGGTTGAGGGCATCGGCGTCGAGCACGCACGGCAGCTCGCTCGCGAGCACCGCGCCAACCACGGTGTCGGCGCGCTCGCTGTCGCCGAGTCCCGGGCCGACCACGATCGCCTCGAGGTCGAGCCCGAGCGCGTCGTCGGCGTGGCGCAGCATGAGTTCCGGCGCCGTCGCGTCGACCTGTGAAGTTGGGTCGAGCATGCCGACATAGACGCGGCCGGCGCCCAATTTGAGCGCCGCCCGCCCGGCGAGAAGCGAGGCGCCGGCCATGCCGCTGGCGCCGCCGAGAATCGCCACCGAGCCCGCCATGCCCTTGTGGAAGTTCCGTGGCCGGCGCTTGAGGATCGAGGCGAAAAGCTCGCGCGAAGCGACCCATGCATTCGCTTTTTGCGCCGGCAGGCCGAGATCGGCGACGCTGATCTCACCGCTGTGATCGGGTCCGTCGAGGGTGAGCAGGCCCGGTTTCAGGCCGATGAACGTAATCGTGTGGCTCGCACGTATCGCCCGCCCCATCACCCGGCCGCTATCGGAATGCAGCCCGCTCGGCATGTCGAGCGCGAGCACCGGGCAGCGCTGACGGTTCGCGTAATCGACGAGCTGCGCGTAATCGCCGTCGATATCGCGCGCAAGGCCGATGCCGAAAAGACCATCGACGACGAGCGACCAGCTCGCTTCGCGCAACTCGTCCGACCGCGTGACGACGGTGACCCGATGGAACTGCTCCTGCAGCCGCGCCGCCGCGATCCTGGCATCGCCGCCATTGTTTCCCGGACCGGCGAGCACGAGGATGTCCTTGTGTTTGTCGCCGGCAAGACGCGTTGCGAGCTCGGCGGCGGCGATGCCGGCGCGCTCCATGAGCGGCGGCACGGTGTCGCGCGCTTCCCGTTCGATCCGCCGAATGTCGTCCGTTAGGTAGATCGGACTAGACACGCGTACATTCTAAGGTGAAGCCCGGTGGAAGAATTTCAGGCGTGCTGCACCTCTGGCAGGACCGCGTTCTCATGTATCACGGCACGCCGGCGAGGTATGCCGGGATGCTCGAGCGCCAGCTGCGGCTCGTGAGCCTCGCCTTCCGCGTCGTGCCGCTTGAGGAGATTGCCAACGGCCGAAAGAGGACGGGCGGCCCGCGAGTCGCCCTGACCTTCGACGATGGGCTCCGCAGCAACGTCGAGATCGCCTACCCGATCCTGCGAAAGCTCGGCCTGACGGCAACATTCTTCGTCTGCCCTGAACTCGTCGACCGCGGTGCCTGGCTCTGGAACCAGGAGGCGCGCGAGCGGCTGAAGACGCTGTCGCAACCGGCGCGCGGCGAGCTCGCCACGCTGGTCGGCGGCCCGCCCGAGGTGGAGGCATGGGTCGAATGGATGAAAACGCTCAGGCTCGCGGCGCGACAGCGCGTCGAGGAAGCCATCCGCGCGGCTACGAGCGCGTTCAAGCCCTCGGGCGAGCAGCACGCCGAATTCGATCTCGCCAGCTGGGAAGAGCTCGAGCGCGTCGACCCGCGCGTCGTAACCGTCGGGTCGCATACGATGACGCATCCAATCCTGACGTCGCTCAATGCCGAGGAGACCGAGAGCGAAACGCGCGAGAGCCGCATGGTGCTCGAGAAGCGGCTCGAGCGCCCGGTGACGCTTTTCTGCTATCCAAACGGCGACCTGAACGACACCGTGCTCCAATGCGCCCGCCGCTACTATCGCTCGGCAGTCACAGTGGCGCCCGGCATCATCGACGGCAACACGGATCCGCACCTCCTGCCGCGCTACGCCGTGCGCCCGCAGCGCACGCGCCGCCTGGTGCGCCACATGGTCCTTGGCTGGCCGCGAAAAGCGCTAGCAGAATTCCGTAACAAATCATTCACGCCGGCGTAGCATGCGCGCCGTCGTGCGCGCAGGAAATGCGGCGGCTCGTGCGCCGCGTGCTGCTCGGCTGAACCGCTAGCGCTTTGTCACCCCGATCACCGTATCGGGGAGCCAGGTGGATAGCGCCGGGAAGGCGATGACGATGCCAAGCGCGATCAGCATCATGAAGAAGAAGGGCAGCGAAGCGCGCGCCACGTAATTGATGTCGCGTCCGCTCATTGTCTGCAGGACGAAGAGGTTGAAGCCGACCGGCGGCGTGATCTGCGCGATCTCCACCAGGATGACGATGAAGATGCCGAACCAGATGAGATCGATGCCTGCCGCCTGCACCATCGGCAGGACGATCGTCATGGTGAGCACGATCATCGAGATGCCGTCGATCAGCATGCCGAGGATCAGGTAGATCAGGGTAAGCACGCCGAGCAGCCCATAGCGGCTGACGTTCATCGACGCCACCCACTCCGCAAGGGCGCGCGGGATGCCGGTAAACGCCATGCATGAGCTCATGAAGGCGGCACCGGCGAGAATGAAGAGGATCATGCAGGAAAGGCGCGTCGCGCCCATCAGGCTGGCGCGGAAATTGTCCCAGCTCAGCGTGCCGCTCCACCAGGCGATCACGAGCGAGCCGAGGACGCCGAAGGCGGCCGCTTCGGTCGCGGTGGCATAGCCGGTGAACATGCTCGCCATGATGAAAATGATCAACAAGATGCAAGGAATCAGGTTGCGCGCCCGTCTCAGCCGTTCCCGCAGCGTGAGCCGCTCGGTCTCGGGCGGCGTCTTCTTCGGATTGAGCAACGCCCAGGCGACGATGCAGCCGGAGAAGAGGCCGATCAGGACGACGCCGGGCAGCACCCCGGCGATGAACATCTTCAGGATCGAAACCTCGGCCGCGACCGCGTACACGATCATGATGATCGAGGGCGGTATCAGCAGACCGAGCGTGCCGGCGCCGCATAGCGAGCCGAGGCTCATGCGCTCGTCGTAGCCGCGTCGCTGCAGCTCCGGCAGCGCCACCTTGCCGATGGTCGCGCAGGTCGCCGCCGAGGAGCCGGAGACGGCGGCGAAGATGCCGCAGCCGATGATATTGACGTGCATCAGCCGACCGGGCAGCCAGCCGAGCCAAGGCGCGAGTCCCTCGAACATTTCTTCCGAGAGCCGTGTACGAAAGAGAATCTCGCCCATCCAGACGAAAAGCGGCAGCGCCGCGAGCGTCCAAGACGCGGTGGCGCCCCAGAACGATTGAAAGAGACTCACCTCGGGGGGCGAGCTGGTGAAGAACTGCAAGCCCACGTAGGCGACCAAGCTCATCGCCAATGCGATCCACAGGCCGCCGGCGAGCAAGAGGAAAAGGAGTAGCACCAGTATCGCGGCGACGGCGAGCGTGCCCATCAGAGGCGATCGCTGAAATCGGCCTGCGCGTGACGCCGGTCCTCGGCCTCTTGGTACGCGGTCTTGGCGCCACGCAGATGGGTGACCAGTTCATCTGCCACCGCGATCACGAAGACCGCGCATCCAACCACCAGGCTCATCTGCGGCAGCCAGATCGGAATCTGGATCAGGCCTTGCGCAAGCTCTTTGAATTGCCAGCTCTCATAGACGAACCTCGCGACCGCCCAGGTCGCATAGCCGACGACGATCAGGGCCCCCACGAGGCACGCCGTTTCGGCATGGCGCCGGACGGGCGGCGGTAGCTGCGAGAGCACCAGACTGACGCGCACAAGCTCGCCCTGACGGAAGGTATAGGCAAGCGCGAGGAAGGCGGACGCCGCGCAAAGCCAGGCCACCATATCGTCGGCGCCGCGCAGCAGGAGGCCGAGCTCGCGCATGAGCGCTTGTGCAAGCATCACCACGGCGATCATCGCAAGGCACACGGCCGCCGCGACGGCGGCCGCGACGTAGAGGCGGTCGAGGAACCGCCTCACGTCTACTTACCGGAACGGTATGCCTTGATGAGCTGTTGGCCCTCGGGACCGGCTTTCTTCAGCCATTCGGCGAGGATCTCGTCACCCACCTTGGCGTAGGCGGATTTCATGGCTGCGTCGGGCTCGTGGATGGTCATGCCGTTCTTTGCCAGCGTGTCGTTCGCTTCCTTCTCGCGATTCTTCGCCATCTCCCAGCCGCGCTTCTCGGCTGTGGCGGCGGCGTCGCGGAGCGCCTTTTGCTCGTCCTTCGAGAGCCGCATCAAGCCGCGTGTATTGACGACGACGGCGTTTTTCGGGTGGAAAGCGCTGGTGTTGTAGTAGTTCTTGACGAATTCCCAGGCTTTGGTGGATGTGCCGGTGGCCGACGAAGTGATCATCGCCTGGATCGCGCCGGTCGCGAACATCTGCGGCACATCCGGGACCTGAACGACCGTCGGGCTCGCGCCCAGCAACTCGGCGAGGCGCGCCGTCAGTGGGCTATAGGTGCGGAACTTGGTGCCTTTGAGATCGGCGACGCTCTTCAGCGGCTCCTTGGTATAGATGCCCTGACCGGGCCAGGCGACCGAATAGAGGAGCGTCAGGCCACGCTGCGCCAGATGCTTTTCGAGCACGACCTTCTGCGCCTGGTAGAAGCGCCAGGCCTGGTCGAAGCCGACCGCGACGAACGGCAGGTTGTCGGCCTCGAAGATCGGATCCTCGTTGCCGAATTGCGAAAGCAGGAACTCGGCGATGTTGACCTGCCCGGTCGATACGGCGCGCAAGATGTCGGGATGCTTGATCAGCGAGCCGTTGGAATGAACCTGGATCGCAAGCTTGCCGCCGCTTCCCTTCTGCACGTCTTCGACGAAGGCGCGCACATTGCGCGTATGGAATTCGCCGTCCGAATACGGCGTCGGCATATCCCACTTCGTTTGCGCGTGCGCAACGATGGCGAACGTCAGCGCAGTCGCGCCGATGATTTTTTTGCCGAGCATGCGTCGTCCTCCTTGGGGGAAATTCATCTTAGCTTAGTTCTTCTCGCACGAGACGTGCGAGGGCGAGGCTTGCCGTCAGGCCCGGCGATTCGATGCCGTAGAGCTGCACGAGTCCGCGAACGCCGTGCTTTCTCGGACCCTGGATCTCGAAGTCCGCTGCCGGCTCGCCCGGACCTGAGGTTTTCGGCCGGATGCCGGCATAGCCGGGCGCGAGCGCGCCGTCCGGAAGGCCGGGCCAGTAACGGCGGATGGCGGCGTAGAAGCGATCGGCGCGCCGCGGGTCCACGTCGTAGTCGATGCGATCGACC
>JBHELS010000042.1:0-3045 GCA_046263015.1 Burkholderiales bacterium
CAGCGCTCTGCATGTGGGCGAGATAGCCTTGCGGCCGCATGCCGCCGAGCGCGGCGCCCTGCCAGTCGTACGCGATGCCGGCAGCGGCGAGCGAGACCGACAAAGGCTCGCGGGCGAAATGCGGATGGCGCCGGGAGCCCGGGTAGGCGCGCAGGTCGACCAGCCGATCGATGCGCGCGTGCTGCAGCAGAGAAACGAAGGCCGCGGCGCTCCGTGCGCCGTGGCCGACGGTATGGATCAGGCGGCTTCGGCGGCCGGCTTTTTCGACTTTTTCTTGGCCGGTTGCTGCTCGTCGCCGGTCGCGGGCGTCGCCTCGGCGTCGACGCGCTCGGTCAGCGTGACGAGCGCAAGCGGCGCGTTGTCGCCCTTGCGAAAGCCCATCTTCAGGATGCGCAGGTAACCGCCGTTACGCTTGGCGAAGCGCGGGCCGAGATCATCGAAGAGCTTGGCGACGATGCCGCGATCGCGCAGGCGATCGAAAGCGAGACGGCGGTTGGCGAGCGAGGGTTTCTTGCCGAGCGTGATCATCGGCTCGGCCACGCGGCGCAGCTCCTTCGCCTTCGGCAGCGTGGTGCGGATTTCCTCGTGCCGCAGGAGCGAGACGGTCATGTTCCGCAGCATCGCCAGGCGATGGGCGGAGGTGCGGTTCAGCTTGCGAAGGCCGTGGCCGTGGCGCATGACTAGGTCCGGTGCTCAAGGCCCGCGGGCGGCCAGTTCTCGAGCTTCATGCCGAGGGTGAGGCCGCGGGAAGCGAGCACTTCCTTGATCTCGTTGAGCGACTTTCGGCCGAGGTTCGGCGTCTTGAGGAGCTCGGTTTCGCTGCGTTGGATGAGATCGCCGATGTAGTAGATGTTCTCGGCTTTCAAGCAGTTGGCCGAGCGGACGGTGAGCTCGAGGTCGTCGACCGGGCGAAGGAGAATCGGATCGACGGCGGGCGACTTGGGCTGCTCCGCCGGCATAGCCGTGCCTTCGAGCTGCGCGAAGACCGAGAGCTGATCGACGAGCACGCGCGCCGCATAGCGGATCGCCTCTTCGGGCTCGATGGCGCCGTTCGTCTCGATGTCCATGATCAGCTTGTCGAGGTCGGTGCGCTGCTCGACGCGCGCCGACTCCACCGCGTACGACACGCGGCGCACCGGGCTGAACGAGGCGTCGAGGATGATGCGGCCGATGCCCTTCGTCTCTTCCGGCAGGTAGCGCATGTTGCCCGGCACGTAGCCGCGGCCCGATTCCACCTTGATCTGCATCTCGAGCTTGCCGCCCGAGGCGATATGCGCGACCACGTGGTCGGGATTGATGATCTCGACGTCGTGCGCAGGCTCGATGTCGGCGGCAGTGACGGCGCCGTCGCCCTTTTTCTTGAGCGAGAGGATCGCTTCCGCGCGGTTATGTAAGCGAAAGACCACGCCCTTGAGGTTAAGGAGGATGTCGACGACATCCTCGCGCACGCCGTCGAGGGTCGAGTACTCATGCACGACGCCCGCGATTTGCACCTCCGTGGGCGCGTAGCCCGGCATCGAAGAGAGCAGCACGCGGCGCAGCGCGTTACCTAGCGTGTGGCCATAGCCCCGCTCGAACGGTTCCATGGTCACCCGCGCGTGGTTCGGCGAGAGATTTTGGACGTCGACAATACGAGGCTTGAGAAATCCGGATTGCGGCATGTGTTGGGTCCTGGTTGCTACTGCGTTACTTCGAGTACAGCTCGATGACGAGGTGCTCGTTGATCGTGGATGAAAGATCAGCGCGCGCCGGCATCGACTTGAATGTGCCTTTGAGGCCCTTCGAATCCACTTCCAGCCAGTCGGGGAAACCGCGCGACTCCGCGGCTTCAGCGGAGGCCTTGATGCGAAGCTGCTCCTTCGCCTTCGGCGCCACTTCGATAATGTCGCCGGGGCGCAGGCGATACGACGGAATGTTGACGCGCTTGCCATTCACCAGGATGGCGTTGTGGCGCACCACCTGCCGAGCTTCGCTGCGCGAGGCGCCGAAGCCCATGCGATAGGCGATGTTGTCGAGACGAGACTCGAGGAGCTGCAGCAGCCGCTCGCCGGTGACGCCCTTGGCGCGCGCGGCGTCCTGATAGGTGTTGCGGAACTGCCGCTCGAGGAGACCGTAGGTGTGGCGCGTCTTCTGCTTTTCGCGAAGCTGCTTGCCGTAGTCCGAGAGCCGCGCGCCGCTTTTCTGCCCGTGCTGGCCAGGCGCGTAGGCGCGCCGCTCCACCGGGCATTTGTCGGTAAAGCATTTCTCGCCTTTCAGGTAGAGCTTCTCGCCCTCCCGACGGCAATGTCTGCACTTGTCGAGGTTCTTCGCCATGTCCCTATACCCTGCGCCGCTTCGGAGGGCGGCAACCGTTATGCGGAATCGGCGTCACGTCGGCGATCGAGCCGATCTTGAGCCCTATCGCGTTCAGCGCGCGCACCGCGGACTCGCGCCCCGGTCCCGGGCCCTTGATGCGAACTTCGATGTTCTTGACGCCGCATTCCTGCGCGGCGCGCCCGCAGCGCTCGGCGGCGACCTGCGCCGCGAACGGCGTCGATTTGCGCGAGCCCTTGAAGCCGGCGTTGCCCGAGGTGGCCCAGGCGAGCGTGTTGCCCTGGCGATCGGTGATCGTCACGATCGTGTTGTTGAACGACGCGTGGATGTGGGCGATGCCCTCGGCGACGTTCTTCTTGACCTTCTTGCGCGCGCGGGCGGCGGCGGTCTGCTGCAGCTCCTGGCGCGTCGGTGCGTTTCTGCTAGCCATGTCTTATGCGGCTTTCCCTGCTTGCACGTTGAGTTTGATCGCGGCCTTGCGCGGACCCTTGCGCGTGCGCGCATTGGTGCGCGTGCGCTGGCCGCGCACCGGCAGCCCCTTGCGATGGCGCACGCCGCGGTAGCAGCCGAGGTCCATCAAGCGCTTGATCGACATCGAGACTTCACGGCGAAGATCGCCTTCGACGGTGACCTTCGTCACCTGCTCGCGAACTTTCTCGAGCTCGCTGTCGTTCAGGTCTTTGATCTTGCGCGATCCCTGCACGCCGGCGGCGGCAAGGATCGCCTGCGCTC
>JBHELS010000043.1:0-3415 GCA_046263015.1 Burkholderiales bacterium
TCCACTGCCGGACGCCGCAGCTTCCGCGACGTGAAGTCGTATCGGCGGCGTAAGCGTTGGCTATGAGAATCGGGGTCAGAGCCCGAATTCCAGCCGCTTCTCGCCTCGAGTACTACGATCGGCAGGAGACCCGCTCGCCGACGGTCCGTGAGCGCGCGCTCATGGCTGCGCTGCCGAAGCTGATTGCGCATGCGCAAAAGAATGCGCCTGGCTTCGGCCAGATCCTGAAAGGCGTTCGCGCTTCGCAGATCAAGAGTCGCCAGGCACTCGCGTCGCTCCCGGTGACGCGCAAATCGGATCTCGTCGCGCTGCAGAAGGGAGCGCCCCCGCTCGGCGGACTGAACGCTGCGCCGGTGGAGAAGCTCGCGAAGCTCTTCATCTCACCCGGCCCGATCTATGACCCGGAGGGCCGGGGCGTTGACTGGTGGCGCAGCGCTCGCGGCCTTTTCGCCGCCGGTTTTCGCGCGGGCGATCGGGTGCTGAATAGCTTCGCGTACCACTTTACGCCGGCCGGCTCGATGCTCGAATCGGGCGCGCTTGCCCTGGGCTGCACGGTCGTGCCGGCGGGCACGGGTCAGACCGAAATGCAGGCGAGCGCCATTGCGGGCCTTCGAATCACCGGATACATGGGCACGCCGTCCTTTCTGAAGTTGATCGCCGAAAAGGCCGACGAGTTGAAAGTCGATATCTCGAGCTTGCGGCGGGCGAGCGTCGGCGCCGAGTATCTGCCGCCGGCCCTGCGCCGCGCGATGCTCGAGCGCGGCATCACGGTCACGCAAACCTACGGCAGCGCCGATCTCGGGGTCATCGCCTATGAATCGCTCGGGCGCGATGGCCGGCCGACCGAGGGCATGATCCTCGAGGAGGCACTGATCCTGGAAATCGTGCGCCCGGGCACCGGCGACCCGGTGCCGAGCGGTGAAGTGGGCGAGGTCGTGATCACCACGTCCAACAAGGACTACCCGCTCATCCGCTTCGCCACCGGCGACCTTTCCGCGGTGCTGCCGGGCGCGAGTCCTTGCGGGCGCACGAATGTGCGCATCAGGGGCTGGATGGGAAGAGCCGACCAGAGCACCAAGGTGCGCGCCATGTTCGTCACGCCGAAGCAGGTCAACGAGATCGTTCGCCGCCACGCCGAAATCGTGCGCGCCCGTCTCGTGGTTTCGGGCGAGGCGGGCGCCAATCAGATGACGCTGAAGTGCGAAGTGCGTGAACGGCCGCCGGGATTAGCCGAGGCGATCGTCGCGAGCATCCGAGAGCTCACCAAGCTCCGCGGCGAGGTCGAGCTCGTCGAACCCGGCGCACTTGCGAACGATGGCAAGGTGATCGAAGACCTGCGCAAGTACGGCTAGCTCTTTCGAGCCGAGCCAATAGGTAACGAATCTATACGCTGCATCTCGGCGTTGCGCACGACACGGGGATCGGCGTCGAAAGCCTTCACGAAATCGAATGCGTCAGCCCCCCAGAATACTTCTCCATCGACCACGAAGCTCGGCACTCCGAATACGCCACGGCTCGCGGCCTCGTCCGTATTGCGCCTGAGCGCCGCCTTGATCGGCTCGGCGACGAGCGCCGCTTCTTCAACACCAAGTTCCCGTGTCAGCGCCGCGAAGCGCGCGGCATCGTTCGCATTCTCACCGCTCATCCAGATCCATTCGAAAATGCGTTTGACCGTGTCGGGCCCGCTGCCGCAGGCTAGCGCGAGGCGCAGGTGCGGCAGTGGATTGAACGGGTGCGCGGCTGGAAAGCGAAACGGCACGCCCAGCTCCTTCGCCCACCAGACGCACCAGCGATAGGTCCAGCGGCGCTTTGCCGGGATCTCGGCGGGCCCTTTGTGGCCGTAGTGGTTGAGGAGCGCCGCGAAAAGCACCGGCTTGTACGCGATCGGCTGCGACAATTCGCCCAGCCGGTGGAGCGCGATGTATGAGAACGGCGAGACGAAATCGAAGTACCAATCGACGCTAGAGGTGGCCATGACGGTGAGGATCGAGAAGAAGGGCAAGGTGTGGACGGTGATTCATTCGCGCCCCGAGGCGCGAAATGCGATGGACCCGGAGAGCGCCGATGCGCTGGTGGATGCTTTCCGCGCCTTCGATGCCGATCGCGACGCTGCGGTTGCCGTGCTCTGGGGCGAAGGCGGCGCCTTCTGCGCCGGCTGGGATCTCAAGTACTGCGCGAGCATGATCAAGGACGCGAAGGAGCTGCATGGAATCGACTATCCGCTCGACGATCGCAAGTCCATCCCGCGCGGGCCGCTCGGGCCGACGCGTCTTGAACTGGATAAGCCGGTGATCGCCGCGGTCGCAGGTCCAGCGGTTGCGGGCGGCTTCGAGCTCGCGCTCTGGTGTGACGTCCGGGTGATGGAGCAATCCGCCTATTTCGGCGTCTATTGCCGCCGCTGGGGCGTGCCGCTCATCGACGGTGGCACGGTGCGCTTGCCGCGCATCGTCGGCATGGGCCGCGCCATGGAGATCATCCTTACCGGGCGCAAGGTGCCCGCGGACGAGGCGCTGCGCATCGGCGCGTGCGAGCACGTGGTGGCCGAGGGCAAATCGCGCGAGTTCGCCGAATCGATGGCGCACGAGATTGCGCGCTTCCCGCAGGCGTGCGTGCGCGCCGACCGACGCTCGGCTTATATGCAGCAAGGCCTGCCGCTCCGCGAAGCGATGAGGAAGGAGTGGTACAACGGCTTCCCGGCATTCGAGATCGACGGCGCCGCCGGCGCCGCTCGCTTCGCTTCGGGCAAAGGCCGGCACGGCGACTTTCGCGACATCTAGCCACGCAATTCGGGGACGGAGCCCGAACTGTCTGCCTTAGGGGCGAGCCGCGGTTCGGGCTCCGTCCCCGAATTGCGGAGTCGCTGCGGCAGATCGGCGAATATACGGTCGCGCTCCTCATCGCCCATTTGCGCCCAGCGCGCGATCTCGTCCAGCTTGCGGCCGCAGCCGATGCAGAGGCCGCGCCGGGGATCCATCTGGCACACCTTGATGCAGGGTGACTTCACCGCTTTTGTTTTGCGGCGATCGCTTTTCCGGCCTTGGAGCCGTACTCGCGCTTCAGCACGCCGGAAATCCACCGGCCGATCTCCACCAGCCGCTCGAGGTCGACACCGGTGCGCATGCCGAGTCCGTTCAGCATGTAGACGACGTCCTCGGTCGCCACATTGCCCGACGCACCCGCGGCGTACGGACAACCGCCGAGGCCCGCGACGGAGGCGTCGAATGTCCGTACGCCGAGCTCCAGCGACGCGTAGATGTTGGCGAGCGCCTGGCCATAGGTGTCGTGATAGTGGCCGGCGAGCTTCTCGATTGGCACGCGCCCGGCGCACGCGTCGATCATCGCCTTAGTCTTCGCCGGCGTGCCGGTACCGATCGTGTCGCCGAGCGACACCTCATAGCAGCCCAACCCGTAGAGC
>JBHELS010000044.1:0-27225 GCA_046263015.1 Burkholderiales bacterium
ATTTCGCCGGCGCGCGATTTCTGCGACAGCGGACAGGTCCACCAATTTGAGAAGCGGATTGGTCGGCGTCTCTACCCAAAGCAGGCGAGTATTGGGGCGAAGGGCGGGCTCGAGCGCTTTGCTCTCCGAGAGGTCGACGAAAGTCGCTTGCAGTCCGGCGGAGCGCTTGCGCACGCGTTCGAGGATGCGGTAGCTGCCGCCGTAGAGATCGTTCATGCACACGACGTGCGAGCCCGCGTCGAGCGTTTCCAGCACGGTGCCGATCGCGGCCATGCCCGAGGCGAAGGCGAACGCCGCATCGCCGCCCTCCAAGGCGGCGAGGCACGCTTCGAGGGCGTCGCGCGTCGGGTTGCGCGTGCGTGCGTAATCGAAGCCTCGGTGCTCGCCGGGACTCGACTGCGCATAGGTCGAGGTGGCGTAGATCGGCGTCATGACGGCGCCGGTGCGCGGATCGGGCTCTTGCCCGGCGTGGATCACCTGCGTATCGAATTTCATGTCCGCTCGGAGCGCCGGCGCAGCCAGTTCAAGAGATCGATGCGGGTGATGAGCCCGAGGAACTCGTCGCCGTCGACCACGATCGCCCCCATGCCCAGCTTGAAGATCTCCATCAGCTCGCCGATCGAAGCGGTCGGTGCCACCGTCACGACGTGGCTTTCCATTGCCTCGGTAACCGGTTCCGTGAAGTGCTCGGGATTCTCGTACACCTCGGCGAGGATGTCCTCTTCGTCGACGATGCCGACGATGCGGCCATCCTTGAGCACCGGAAGCTGAGAGACGTCGTAGAGCTTCATCCGCTGATAGGCGTTCAGCACCTTTTCATCGGCGCTCACCGTTGCCACCGCGTGGTCATGGTGTCGCCGGGCGATAAGGTCGCGCAAATCGCCGTGACGCTCGCGCTCGATGAAGCCTTGGTCGACCATCCAGAAGTCGTTGTACACCTTCGAGAGATACTTGTTGCCGCTGTCGCAGACGAAGGTGACGACGCGCTTTGCGGTGCTGCTCTCGCGACAGTAGCGCAGCGCTGCCGCGACCAGCGTGCCGGAGGAGGTGCCGCCCATCACGCCTTCCTTACGCAGAAGCTCACGGCAGGTGAGGAGGGCCTCGCGGTCCGGGATGGCGTAGGCCTTTTTCACGCTCGAGAGATCGCATACCGGCGGCACGAAATCCTCGCCGATGCCCTCGACCACCCACGTGCCGACCTGCGCGGGTGCGCGGCCGGTGATGACGAGAGGGGCGAGGATCGAGCCCGCCGGATCGGCGAGCACCATTTCCGTTTGCGGCGATACCTTGGCGAAAAAGCGCGCGAGGCCGGTGATCGTGCCGCCGGTGCCGACGCCGCACACGATCGCATCGATGCGCTGCTCCATCTGCTCCCAAAGCTCGGGCGCGGTGCCGTGCTCGTGCGCCGACGGATTCGCTTCATTCGCGAACTGGTTTGCGTAGAACGCACCGGGCGTCTCGTGGGCGAGGCGTGCCGCCTTGTCCTGGTAGTACTCGGGATGGCCCTTGTGCACGTCCGAACGCGTAAGCAGGACTTCCGCGCCGAGCGCCTTCAGATGGAAGATTTTTTCCTGGCTCATCTTGTCCGGCATGACGATGAGCAAGCGATAGCCTTTTTGCGACGCCACCAGTGCGAGACCGAGGCCCGTGTTGCCCGCGGTCGCTTCGACGATCAGCGATCCTGGACGAATTTTTCCCTCGCGCTCGGCGGCTTCGATCATCGAGAGCGCCACGCGGTCCTTGATCGAGCCGCCGGGATTCTGGTTCTCGAGCTTGAGAAAGAGGGCGGCAGGGCCGGTGTCGAGGCGGCGCGCTTGCACCAGGGGCGTGTTACCAATGAGGTCGAGAATGGAAGCCATTGATTTTCCGAGTGGGCACCATCCCACTTTGCGCGCCGCACGATGCGTGGTTGATCTCCCACCTGCGTCGCGCGCATCATTTTCGCGCAAGTCCTGTTACGGAGGATGCGGTGCAAGGAGGAGGCGGCGGCACCCTGCTTGGCAGCATCTCGGATTTCTGCCGGCGCACGGGAATGGCGGAGTCGACCTTCGGTCGTCGCGCCGTGAACGACGGCAAGTTCGTCGCGCGGCTGCGCGACGGCGCGCGCGTCACACCGGAGACGCTCTCGCGTGTGAACACCTTCATGGCGAAGCACGGCGCCACCGGCGCGGGCGATTCGCCGCCCGAGCTGATGGCGCTCATCGCGGCCGGCGCGCCGCAGCCGGCGATGCTGGCGGCGAAGAACGCGGATCCGGAAACCAATTTCCGCTTCTTCGACAATCGCCAGAAGTATCTTCTTTTCGTCAACACCTGCAGCGAGAAAGACGTGATCGCCCGCCGCGTCGGGCTCGAGCTTGGCCAGATTCATCCGCGGCCGCCGGCGGTGCGCCTGTTCGACGCCGGCATGGGCGACGGCACGGTGCTCGCGCGCGTGATGCGCGAAATGCATCGTCGTTTTGCGACGCTCCCGTTCTACATCGTCGGCAAGGAAATCAGCCTCGAGGACGTGCGCCTCTCGCTTCGCAAGATGGCCGATCGCTTCTTCGAGCACCCGGCGACGGTGCTGGTCGTCACCAACATGTACTACAGCGAGGCTCCGTGGCTGCAGCCGCGCGCGGTCGAGCATGCGACTTCGATGGTCTGGCATGACGTGGCACTCGCCGGCACGACCTCGCACGACTTCAGCGAGCAGATCGCGGCGCTGGAGCCGTTCCTTGCGAAGAACTGGCAGGCGCGGCACAGCCCGAAAACCGGCAATCCGATCTACGAGCATCCGACCGCGCTCGTCCTCTATCGCGAGGATTACCGTTTCCTGCTCGAAAATGTGATTCCGAAGCGCGGCGAGGGCAAAGCCGACTACGACATGGTCATCGCTTCGCAGCCCTATCGGCTGCGCGCGCCCCTTGAGTTCAAGGCGCAGAAGGTCCTGACGCCGCTCGTGCGCGCCCTCGGTAAGGGCGGACGGCTGCTCGGCATCCACTCCTACGGGCACGATCCGGGGCTGGAAATGATTCAGAAGGTATGGCCGGGCGAGAACCCCTATACGCAAACGCGCCACGATCTCCTGAGGGCGACGAAGGCGGAGCTCGCTCGTGACGCGCGCCGCTACAATTTCAATGCCTACGCGGACGCGCGCGCCATATTCCGTTACGACATGCATACGCTACCCACGGAGATCTCGTCGAGCATCGGTACGTCGACGCTGTTCGCCGCCTGGAACGCGGCCATCTATGTCGCGCAGATCGACGACGCGCGCCTCGGCGAGGCGCTGCGCGACACGCGGTACCTCGACGCCACACGCGACGTGCTGCGCAAGCACGGTAGTCTCTGGTTCCTGGATGAATCCTATGTCGTTTCCCGCAAGCGCGACTGAACCACGGCTCGAAGGCCGTATCTCGGACCTGGTGGCCGCGGGCTCGCTCGAAATTTCGCCGCGTGAGCTCCACCGGGCGAAGGAAGTTTCGGCCGTGCTCCCCGCCGGCACCTGCGTCTATGTCCCGTCCCTTCCCGGTTTGCCGCTCACGCGGACGCTGGAGGCGATCGCTGCGATTCGCGAGGCCGGGCTCGACCCGGTGCCGCACGTCTCGGCGCGGCGCGTGCTCAATCGCGACGAGTTTCGCGATTTCCTGCGTCGCGCGGCGGCCGAGTACGGCGTGCATCGCGTGCTCCTGATCGGTGGCGACGAGGCGCGTGCCAAGGGTCCATTCGCCGACAGCCTGCAGATCCTCGAAGAGCGCCTGCTCGCCGAGTGCGGCGTGCGCGAGATCGGTGTCGCCGGCTATCCCGAAGGCCATGCGCGCATTCCGGCGAACGCGCTCGACAAGGCGCTCGAGAGAAAGATCGAGCTCGCCACCCAGCAGTCGATCGGCATCTACGTCCTCACGCAGTTCTCGCTCGCGCCGGTGCGGGTGGTGGAATACTGCGCCGGCCTCGCCCGGCGCTGGCCCGACCTGCCGGTGTATGTCGGCATTGCCGGGCCGACGGATGCCGGTGCGCTTGCACGCTATGCGCAGCGCTGCGGCGTCAGCCGCTCGTTCCGCGCTCTGCGCAGCCTCGGCAGCGGCATTGCGCAACTCGTGACCAACACCGACCCGCGCGATCAGCTGATCGCCCTCGCGCGCTACACGTACGCGCGCGAGCCGAGCAACGCTGTGGGCGTTCATTTCTACAGCTTTGGCGGTGCCGTTCGCACCGCCACCTGGATGCGCGGCCTCCTCTAGGGCGCGCCGGGAAATTGTCCCGGACGCGGCGCCCGGGCTCGTGTAGTGTGCCGGGCGCCGCTACAACAAAGAAAGAACAAGGGGAAACTCATGATGCGCTACAGCGTCGTTTCGCTTGCGTTTTTAGCACTGCTATCGGCGTGCTCTCGGACCGTGCTCGTGCCGGTGCCGCCGAGGATGGAGCTGAAGGGCTACGGCACGCTCGGCATCGTCGACTTCGGCTCCAACTCCAACTCTGATCGCAGCGTGAGTGCCCGCGCCACGCGGCAGTTCCAGGAGCAGGTGCAGGCCGCCCAGCCCGGCACGCGCTTCATCGAGCTCGGGGACCGGCAGCAAATCCTTGCCGCCGTCGGCGCGAAGCAGCTCGACGCCGCGTCGCTTAGAAGGATCGGCGAGAAATATGGCGTTTCGGCCGTATTCCTGGGCGACATCGCTTATTCGGAGCCCAAGGTCGACATACGAGTGAGCGATATGGCGAAGCTCGAAGGCGGACTGCGCGCCGAAATCCGCGGCGACATCTCGGCGCGGCTCCTCGAGACGGCAAGCGGCGTGAGTGTATGGAGCACCTCCGGCTGGGCGCGCAGACAAGTCGGCGCGATGCACGTCTCGGCCGATCACGGGATGAGCGGCGCCATCGGCCGCTCCAATCCGCAGGAGGAGATGGTGCCCTCGCTCGTGCAGGTGATCACCGACGACTTTCGCCCGACGTACGTGCGTCAGCCGGCGCGTTGAGCCGTCGTGGCCGGGCGACCGGCGCGCGGGTTCGGGCACACTTTCTGCCTTTCCCGGCGCATGAGGCCGGCCATTAGGCGCGCGGACGCCGTCGCCGAGTACTACACCGACGAGCGCTGCGACATTCTCGAACTATCGAACGCTGCCGATGACCCCGACGCGTCGATTGCGCGCGCGCGCGTCGCGCCCGGCGTGACCACGCGCTGGCATCGGCTGCGCGGCACGACCGAGCGCTACGTCATCGTCGAAGGTCTCGGGCGCGTCGAAGTGGGCGAGCTTTCACCACAGCTGGTGCAGCCGGGGGACGTGGTGCTGATACCGCCGCTTTGCCGGCAGCGCATCGCCAACGTCGGCGAGACCGAGCTCGTCTTCCTCGCCATCTGCACGCCGCGCTTCGAGCCGCAGAACTACGAGGATCTCGAGAAGCCGTAGAGCGCTTCGGGATTGCTCGCGAGAATCGCCCGACGGGTGCTGAGGTCGGGCACGGCGGCGCCAAGGACATCGAGAAGCTGCCCCACGTCGAGCTCGCGGTGCGCGAGGAGCGAGTGATCCTGCACCTGGCGGCGCGAGTGAAAGCCGAGGTTCGGCCAGTCCGATCCCCACACGAGCCGTTGCGGGGCCGCCTGCGCGAGCGCCGCCATGAAGGGAAGCGCATCGCGCAGATTGCCCGTCGTGCGAGTGATGCGATCGGCGCCGGCGAGCTTCGCCCATGCCCGGCCGCTCGCGCAAAGCGCGAGCGTGCATTGGAAGGCGGGCTGCTCGAGCCCCTCGGCCGCATCGGGCAATCCCATGTGGTCGATCACCACCGGCACGCTCGAGCGCTCGATCGCCGGTGCCAGCGCGACGAGCGTCGCCGGCTCGCAGAAAAGCTGGAGATGCCAGCCGAGCGGGGCGATCAGCCGTCCGTAGGTGCGTAGGAGCGCCGAGGGCTCGCCGGTATGGCGCGCGGCGAGCGTATAGAGATTCAATCGCACGCCGCGAACGCCGACCTTGTGCATGCGCTGCAAGTGGGCGAGCGGTGTTTGCGGCGGCACCACCGCCACCCCACGGGCTCGCTCGCCGAGCTCGGCAAGCGCGGCGAGCATGGCGCCATTGTCGGTGCCATGCCCGCTCGCCTGCACGAGGACCGTGCGCTCGAGACCGACCTCGGCTTTCATCCGCTCGTGCGTCGCGAGCGGCGCCTCCGGCACGTTGTAGGCGCGCTCCGCCGCGAGAGGAAAACGATCGAATGGACCGAAGACGTGCATATGACAATCGGCGGCGTGCGGCGGCAGCTTCTCGGCCGGGGCGCGGTGCACGCGGCCTACCTCGTGCACGCGCTACCGGGCGCGCGGCGAAGAGCGGCGCTGGCTGACGGCCGAGCGAGGCGCGGCCCTCGCGCTCTCGAGAAGCGCGCGCGCCTCCTCTTCCGGAAGCGGCTTCGCGAAGAAGTAGCCCTGGTATTCATCGCAGCCCTGCGACGCGAGAAAGTCGAATTGCGCCTGCGTCTCGACGCCCTCGGCGATGACCTTCAGCTCCAGGCTGTGGGCCATGGCGATGATCGCCTGCGTGATGGCCGCGTCGCCGCGGTCGGCGGGGATGTCGGTGATGAACGAGCGGTCGATCTTCAGGTTGTCGACCGGAAAGCGCTTCAGATAGGCAAGCGACGAATGTCCGGTGCCGAAGTCGTCGATCGCCACACGCACGCCGATATCGTGCATCTCGTGCAGCACGGCGACGGCGCGCTCCGGGTCCTGCATCACCATGCCCTCAGTGATTTCCAGCTCGACGAACGCGGGATCGGCCGCTTGCGAGCGCACCATCGTCTCGACGTCGCTGGTGAGCGCCTCGTGCAGGAACTGCCGCGGCGAGAGGTTGACCGACATGCGCAGGCGCCGAAATCCTGCCTCGTGCCAGGCGCGCTGCGTGACACACGCCTGATGCAGTACCCACTGGCCGATGGGCACGATGAGGCCGGTCTCTTCGGCGATGGCGATGAAACTTCCCGGCGGCAGTAGCCCGAGCTCGGGATGGCGCCAGCGCACGAGCGCCTCCATGCCGGTGATGCGCCCGGTGGCGAGGTTGACTTGCGGCTGGTAGTAAAGGACGAGCTGGCCGCGCTCGAGCGCGCGCCGCAGGCTCGACTCGAGCGTGAGACGCTCGACCGTGTGGATGTTTTGCTCGGCGGCGTAGAACTGGAAGGTGTTGCGCCCCTGTTCTTTCGCGCGATACATGGCAATGTCGGCATTCTTGAGGAGCTCGGCCGCGCTCTGCGCATCGTCGGGATAGGTGCTCACGCCGATACTCGCCGACACGTGGTATTCCTTGCCGCCGAGCGCGAACGCCTGCGACAGACCCTCGATCAGCTTCTGCGCCACGCCGGCGACGAACTTCGGAGCGGCGACCTCCTCGAGGAGCACGACGAACTCGTCCCCGCCCAGCCGCGCTACCGTGTCGCTCACCCGCAGGCCCTGCAGCAGGCGCCGGGCCACATCGCGCAGCAGCGTATCGCCGACCTCGTGGCCGAGCGTGTCGTTGATCACCTTGAAGCGATCGAGGTCGATAAAGAGCACCGCGAGCCGACGCCCGTGGCGCTTCGCCTGCCTGATCGCGTGCTCGAGACGCTGGCCGAACATCACGCGGTTGGGCAAATCGGTCAGCGAGTCGTGCGTGGCGACGAAGCGCAGCGCCTCTTCCGCTTGCATGCGCTGCAGGTATTGCGCGATCTGGCTGCCGATCGATTGCAGCATGGCGGAGAGCTCCGCGTCCGGAGCGCGCGCCGCGCCGGTGAACGACATGACGCCGAGCGCCTCGGCGCCGAGGAGGAGCGGCATGCTTAAGGTGCCGCCGCGCTCGCGGCTCCAGTGCGTCTCGCGCAGCGCCGAGCGCTCGACCCCCTCGGGCGGCGTTCCGGTGCTCGCCAGATGCACGAGCTCGCGGCGCTCCATGTCCCATCGCCAGAGCGTCCCGCCCGCCCATCCGGTCGCCTCGCAGACGATCGCGAGCACCTGCGGCATCGCATGCGGCGCAGTCTCGCCACTCGCCAGGCCGCGCGTGATCGCGTGTTCCATGGCGCGGCGCTTTTCTGCCTGCTTGCGCTCCGTAATGTCGATGATCGTGCCGACCAGTCCGGCGACGCGGCCCTCAGGACCGGTGAATGTCGCCTTGTAGTAAATCGTCTCGCGCTTCGTGCCGTCGGGAAGCGTGATGGTCGCTTCATAGTTCTGCGTGCCGGGCTCGGCCCACAGGCGCTCGTCGGCTGCGTGCATGCGCTCGGCGAGCTCCGGCGCGTGCGGATAGAGCGCATGCACGGGGCGGCCGATGATCGAGGCGCGCGGACGCATGAAAAACGCCTCCCAGGCCTTGTTGACGCCGAGATAGTTTCCGTCGCGGCCCTTGAAGAACACGGGATTGGGCAGCGTCTCGATCAGCTCCTCGGTTTTGCGCTGCGCTTCGACGAGCTCCGCCTGGCTGCGGCGCAGATCCTCCGTGATCCCGCGCGCAATGCGGTGCGCCCGCTCGGTCGAGGTCGAGAGCGACCCGACGAGCCCTGCGAGGAGCATGCTGATCGCGAGCCCGCCCGCGAGCGCGAGCCACGGCATGATCGTGTCGCCGCCGGTGCGGAAGGCGGCAAGCGGAGCGCTGAATTGAAGATCCCACTTGCGTCCGCCGATGAGCAGGCTGCTTGTCAGAAATAGCGTGTCCCTGTCGCCGAGCTGCTGAGCGCTGTCGTAGAGCACCTCCCCGTGGTCGGTGACCCGCATGCGCAGCTTCGCGTTGGCGTGGCGAGCGACGATGTCGCCGATCGCCTCGGCCGCGCTGAAGGTGACGCTCGCGATGCCCTCGAATAGCTCGCGTCGCGCATCGCGGCTCTCGATCGGCCGCTCGCGCCGATAGACCGCGAGCCGCAGGCTCAGGCCGCGCTCGCCGTTGGAAGCGAGCGACACCGGCCCGCTCGCGACGATCGCGCCGGTGTCGCGCGCTTGCTCGACCGACTGCCGGCGGACCGGGTCCGCGGTGATGTCGAGCCCGAAGCTTCGCTCGTTCGGCGCCAACGGGGCGACGTAGTCATTGACCACGTACTCCGGGCGCTCCCCGGGCGGCCGGATCGCGAAGCGCGGATAGCCTTCCGCCCGGAGACTGCGGTCGCCGCGCACCGCCTTCTCGTAGCGCTCCTTCTGCGCATGCGGCACACGCCTCGCGAAGCTGAACGCGCGCGCCTGGCTCGCGTTCCTCTCGGGCGCGAGCTCTTCGACGTAGCGCGTAAAAGCCGCGCGATCGAGGTCGGGCTTCGCCTGCATCAGCCCCTGGATGCCAAGGAGCACGAGCTCGTAGCCCTGCAGGCGCGACTCGAGCGCATGCCGCGTATCGGTCACGACGACGTTGAAATTGGTGCGCGCGGCGTGCTCGACCTCCACGGTGAGCGAGCGCCAGGCAACGAGGCTCACCGCCGCGCCCGCGCCAAGGATGATCCAGGCGGCCGGCTGCCGCAGCCAATGGCTGAGATCGCTGCTCGCGAATTGCAGGCGACTACCCTCCCTTCCCCGCGGGCGATTGTATGCCCTCGGGCGCTCGCGCGCTCAGCCGCGGCCGACGAAGGGCATCTTGCTCGCCATGATCGTCATGAACTGCACGTTCGCATCGAGCGGCAGGTTGGCCATGTAGAGAACGGCGCTGCCGACGTGCTTCACATCCATGCGCGGCTCCACCATCGTCGTGCCGTTCGGCTGCGGCACGCCTTTCGTCATGCGCTCGGTCATCTCGGTGGCGGCGTTGCCGATATCGATCTGACCGCAGGCGATGTCGTGCCGGCGGCCATCGAGCGAAACGCACTTCGTCAGACCGGTCACGGCGTGCTTGGTGGCCGTGTAGGCGACCGACATGGGCCGCGGCGCGTGCGCCGAGATCGAGCCATTGTTGATGATGCGACCGCCCCTTGGCTCCTGCGCCTTCATGATGCGCATCGCCTCCTGGGTGCAATAGAACATGGCGTTCAGATTGATGTCGACCACCGCCTTCCATGTCTCGAGCGGCAGCTCGTCCATCGGCACGGCGGGCGCGCCCATGCCGGCGTTATTGAAGAGGACATCGAGCCGGCCCCACTTGTCCTTCACTTTGGCGAAGATCGCGCGCACGTTCTCGGCTTTGGTGATGTCGGCGGCGAGCACCATGGCGCGCTCGCTGGCCTGCGATTCGGCGGCGGTTTTCTCCAGCAGCTCCGCGCGTCGGCCGACGAGCGCGACGTGATAGCCGTCCGCGGCGAGCGCGAGCGCCGCCGCCTTGCCGATGCCGGTCCCCGCGCCCGTCACGAGCGCCACTCGTTTCGTTGCCATGAGCGATCTCCTCTGTGGTGGTCTGCTATGTTAGCGGCCATGCAACACAACATGAAGCTTCTCGCTCAGCATACGTTGAACGGCCACGGCGGCATGGGCGAGGGTATGTCGATGCAACTCGCGCGCGGCGGCCGCCGCGTGCTGTGGCTCGCGCACGAGAGCGCGCCGAAGAATTTCACCGCGGTCGACGTGACCGATCCGCGCAGCCCGCGCGTCATCGTGCAAACCGATCTGCCGCACCGTGCGATGCGCTCCAATTCGCTCGAAGTCTGCGGCGACATCACGGCGGTCGCCTATCAGGTCGCGGTGCCGGGCGCAAAGCCGGCGGGCTTCGAGCTCTTCGACATCGCCGAGCCCGAGCGGCCGCGTTCCATCGCCTTGTTCGACGCCTCGGGCCCGCATTCGCGCGGGTGCCATGTACTGTGGTTCGTCGACGGCAAAACCGTGCACATGGCGTGCGCCGATCCGGAGCTCAAGCCGCGCGACCCGAAGGACGATCAGATCTACCGCATCGTCGATGTCAGCAATCCGGCGAAGCCGGTGGCGCTCGGGCGCTGGCACCTGCCCGGCACCATGGAGGACGATGACGCGGCGCCGCCCACGCGTTTGCCCGCAAAGTTCGACGCGGGCTTCCGCGCCCACAATACCAACGTCTATCCAGAGCGCCCCGACCGCTGCTATCTCGGTTATCTCGACGGCGGCATGATGGTGCTCGACATCTCGAACCCGCGCGAGCCGACGCTCGTCTCGCGCTGGAGCAATTCGCCGCCGTACAACGGCTTCACCCACACCGTATTGCCGCTATTTGAGCGCGGCCTGCTGGTCGTCACCGACGAGTCGATCCAGAATGACGGCGCCGATTGGCCGAAGCTCGTATGGCTGCTCGATGCGCGCGATGAAAAGAACCTGGTGAGTATCGGCACGCTGCCGGTGAGCGGGGTGACGCCGCTCCTGCAACACGGCGGGCGCTGTGGCGCGCACAACGTTCACGAGAACCGGCCGGGCGAGGGGACGTGGCGCTCGGACGATATCGTCCTTGGCACGTTCTTCAATGCCGGCGTAAGAGCGTATGACGTGCGCGACCCCTTCGCGCCGCGCGAGATTGCCTACTACGTGCCGCCGACGCCAGAGGGCTCGCCGGTGCCGACGGCGCAGGTGAACGACGTTTTCGTCGATGATCGGGGCATCGTCTTTGCGGTCGACCGCCATGCCGGCGGACTCTATTGTCTGGAAATGAACGTTTGAGCACGTCGCTGTTGCCGCAACCTACGCGCTATGACTATGTGCCCCTTCCCGAGCGGCGCGACTACGCGTGGCCCGGCGGCAAGCGGCTCGCTTTCGTCATCACCACCAACGTCGAATGGTTCGCCTTCGGCGCCGGGCTCGGCCACGATCCGGCGAAGGTCGGCGAGCCGCAGACGCATCGCAATTACGCGTGGCGCGACTACGGCAACCGGATCGGCGTTTGGCGGCTGCTCGAGCTCTTCGACGAGCTCAAGCTTCCGGCCGCGCACAACGCGAACAGTCTGCTCTACGACTATGCGCCGCAGGTCATGGCGGCGATCCGCAGCCGCGGCGACGAGGTGGTCGCGCACGGGCGCACCAACGCTGAAAACCTGCGCGGCCTGTGGCAGCCCGACGAGGAGCGCATCCTGCGCGAGGTGACCGAGACCATCACGCGTCACGAGGGCCGCGCGCCCGCGGGCTGGATGGGGTCGGGCGCCTATGAGACGCCGTACACGCCCGACCTGCTGAAGGAGCTCGGCTACCGCTATCTCATGGATTGGCCGATGGACGATCAACCCGTGTGGCTGCGCACCCGCTCGGGCCCGATCCTCTCCGTGCCCTATCCGATCGAGCTCAACGATTCGCAGGTGGTGATTCATCGCCGGCAGGACGCCGCCGACTTCTGCGACATGATCGTCGATCAGTACGACGAGATGGTCGAGCAATGCGAGCGCCATCCGCTCGTGATGAACGTCTCGGTGCACACCTACGTCTTCGGCCAGCCGTTTCGCTTGAGACGGCTGCGCTCGGCGTTGCGCCACTGCCTCGCGCACGCGCGGGCGAGCAACGTCTGGTGGACCCGGCCGCGCGACATTGCAGATTTTTGCTACGGCCTCGAGCCGGGCGTCGTCCCCGGATCGCGCACTTCGTAAGCCTCTGCAAGGAACGCGGCGGCCGCCTGGCGCGTCGCCGTGCCGCAGTGCTGGCGTCGTTATCCTGCCCGCATGGGGAGGGGAAAACACCTGGCGCGCATCCTGCTCGTCGAAGACGACGAGTCCTTCAGCGAGCTCGTTCGCGCCTACCTGCGAACGATGGCGAGCGATGCCAATCGGCCGCTTGCGACGCTCAGTCGCAGTGGCGCCGTGCCGAAGCTCGACTGGGTGGGCTCGCTTGCCCAGGCGCGCGAGCGCCTCGGCGAGCGCCACTACGACCTCGTGCTCCTCGACCTGCATCTGCCCGATTCGACCGGCCTCGATACCTTGCGTGCCGTACGTGCGGGCGGTGAGCGAATCATCATTGTCATCACCGCGGACGAGGATCCGGAGCTGCCGGCGCAGGCGCTCGAGCATGGGGCGTATGACTTCATCGGCAAGGCGAGCATCGATCGCGGCGGCCTGCAGCGCATAGTGCGCCTTGCGACGCTGCAGGCCGCCGCAATGAGTTCGTTGCGCGAGAGCGAAGCGCGCTTTCGCGGTCTGACCCAGCTCATCGCCGACCTCTACTGGGAGCAGGACGCGGAGCTGCGCTTCACCGGCTTCGGCCAAAAGAACGCGCTCCATGACCGTGCGCTCGCCGCCGCGAGCCCGCTAGGCAAGCGGCTCTGGGAAATCGATTACCTCAACATGCGCGCCCGGGACTGGACAGGCCACAGGGCGCTCGTTCAGGCGCGAGAGCCTTTTCAAGGCCTCGAGCTCTGTCGCATCGTCGACGGGCGACAGCTGTGGATGAGCCTCAGCGGAACGCCGGTCTTCGACGAAGCGGGCGTTTTCCAGGGCTATCGCGGCGTCGGTCAGAACGTAACGGCAAGGAAACGAGGCGAGCAGCTGCGCGTTCTCGAGCAAGCGGTGAGCCGCGCGCTCGCGCTCGCGGACGATCCATCGAGCGCGCTGCGCTCGGTCATCCGCGCGATCTGCGAGACCGAGCACTGGTCGTGCGGCCGTTTCTTCGGCGTCGACCAGGGGGCGGGCGTTCTTCGCTGCGTCGAGACCTGGGGCCGCGACGATGCGGGCGTAGAGGCATTCATCGCGCGCTCGCGCGCCAAGGTCTATCGCCGCGGCGAGGGCCTCACGGGACATGTGTGGGGAACCGGCGAGCCTCTGTGGGTGACCGATGCGAGCAAGGATGCGCGCGCAAGCGGCACGTCTTCCGGGACGGGTCTCGAAGGCGGCTCGTTCGTCTTCCCGGTGATGGCCGAAGGGCGCACCGTGGGCGTATTGAGCTTCACGAGCAAAGACGCGCGCGCGCCCGACGAGCGGCTGATCGAGGCGATCGGCCTGATCGGCGCTCAAGTCGGTCAGGTGCTCAAGCGCATCTTCGCGGAGTCGGCGCTGCGCGAGAGTGAGGCGCGCTTCCGGCAGACCTTCGATCTCGCCGCCTCGGGCATCGCGCACATCGGGCGCGACGGCACCTTGCTTCGCGTCAATCCCCGCCTATGCGAGATGCTCGGCTATCGGGAGCGCGAGCTGGTCGGCCGTTCGCTGAAAGACATCTCGCATCCGGAAGAGCAAGCGAGCTGCGAGCGCCCTCGCGGTGACGCGCACGCGTCGACGGTCCGGCTCGAAAAGCGCTACGTCAGGAAGGACGGCTCGGTGCTGTGGGTGAGCCTCGCGCTCGCGCTCGCGCGCGGCGCGCACGGCGAGCCGCTCCACGAGATCGCGGTGGTCGAGGACATCACGAGCCGCAAGCACGACGAGCAACGCCGCGCAGCGAACGAGCGATATCAGAACAAGATCGCCCGCTTTGGCCAGGCGGCGCTCGCCAAGCGCAACGCCGAAGAACTGATCGCCGAAGCGGTGCGCTCGGTGCTGGAAGGCCTCGGCGGCGGCACGGTCGCATACCTCGAGCGCTCGCCCGAAGGTCGCGAGCTGCTGGTGCGGCGAATCGAAGGCGCGGTCGCGGTCCCGTGCGCGCCGGCGACCTATCCGTCGGCGACCCCGCTCGCGCAGGCGCTCGAGGCCGGCCGGGGCGGGCGCGGCGAGCTGCCTTTCACATGGGCGGCAGGAGCCATGGCCGAGCTCGCGCCGGTGCAGGGCGAGGAGGGCGCGCGCGGCGTGCTATGCGCGCTCGCGCCCGGCGCGGTCGGCCTTGGAAACGACGAAACGGGATTCCTCGCCGCTGCGGCGAGCGTGCTTTCGGCCGGCCTGAAGCGCATCGAAAGCGAAAGCCGGCTCGCCTTCCTCGCCCAGTTCGACGCGCTCACCGGACTGCCCAACCGCGCGCTTCTCGCCGACCGCTTTGCGCAGATGATCGTCCAGGCCGGCCGGCGCGACGCGCAGCTCGGCGTGCTCTTCGTCGACCTGGACGAATTCAAGCTGGTGAACGACTCGCTCGGCCACGCCGGAGGCGACGAGCTTCTCAAGGAAGTCGCGCGGCGCCTGCAGGCCGGTGTGCGCGCCGGCGACACGGTCGCGCGCATCGCCGGCGACGAGTTCGCGATCGTCCTCGCCGACCTCGCGCGGCCCGAGGACGCAGCGCTCGTCGCGCAAAAACTGATCGAGCGCCTGAGCGCCGCGGTGCATGTCGGCGGCCACGAGATGTTCGTCAGCGCGAGCATCGGTGTCGCGCTATTTCCCGCCGACGGCGAGGATGTCGAGACGCTCCTTGGCGCCGCCGATGCGGCGATGTACCGGGCAAAGCAGGCCGGGCGGAACACGTTCCAGTTCTTTACCGCCGAGATCAACCAGCGAACGCGGGCCCGGGCGCTCCTCGGGGCGGAGCTCCGCCGGGCGCTCGAACGTGGCGAGTTTCGGCTCGTCTACCAGCCGAAGTTCGATCTGAAGAGCGAGCGTCCGAGCGGCGCCGAGGCGCTCCTGCGCTGGCACCATCCGGGGCGCGGCATCGTCTCGCCGGCGCAATTCATCCCGATCCTCGAAGAAAGCGGCCTCATCGTCCCGGTCGGCGAATGGGCGCTGCGCCAGGCATGCGCCGACCTGCGCGCTTGGGAAGCGGCGGCCGCCCAGCCGCTCCCGGTGGCCGTGAACCTTTCCGCGCGCCAGTTTCGCCAGCTCGATCTCGCTGCGCGTATCCGCGCGATCGTCGGCCAAGCGGGCGTGCGGCCCGAGCTCCTCGAGCTCGAGATCACCGAGAGCCAGTTGATGCAGGACCCGGATCACGCCGTTCGGGCAATGCGCTCGCTCACCGATGCCGGCATGCGCATCGCCATTGACGACTTCGGCACCGGTTACTCAAGCCTTGCCTACCTGACGCGCTTTCCCCTTTCGGCGCTCAAAATCGACCGTTCGTTCGTCGCCGGTATCGCGCATCAGGGGGCAGACGCCACGATCGTGCGCACCATCATCGAGATGGCGCATACCCTTGGCTTTGCGGTGATCGCCGAGGGCGTCGAGAACGAAGCGCAGAAGCACTTCCTGCGCGGCCTGGGCTGCGAGCAGGCGCAGGGGTACCTCTTCAGCCGGCCGCTCTCGGCCCAGGCGATGGGCGAGGTCCTCGGCGCGAAAACTTCACGCGCGCGCCCGCTGCATCGCGTGTAGCGTCGCGCCATGCCGGGGGACAAAAAAGCGCTCGGAAGCGTGCGGGTCCTGCTTATCGAGGACGACCGCGCCTCCGCCATGGTCATCCAGGGCCACCTGGCGGCGATCGGCTCGGCGCGCTGCCAGGTGGAGGTGGCCGCGAGCTTCGGCGCCGCCCTCGAGCGGCTGGCGAGCGGCCGGTTCGACCTCGTCATCTCAGACCTGCACCTGCCCGACTCGCCGGGACCCGAGACCATCGCCCGGCTCGTCGCTGTCTGCCACCATCCGGTGATCGCCCTCACCATCGACGAGGACCCCGAGCTGCGCGCCCGCGCGCTCGCGAGCGGTGCCTTCGATTTCCTCATCAAGGGGCGACTTGGCGATGGCGGTCTGGAGCGGCCGGTGCGCCTTGCCGCGTTGCAGGCGAGGATGATGCATTCCCTGCGCTCGAGCGAAGCGCGCCTGCGCGCCATCGTCAACGCCGAGCCCGAATGCGTCGCGCTCCTCGATGGCGACTCGAGGCTCGTCGAGATCAACCCTGCAGGGCTGCAGATGATGGAGGCAGAGGCGCCTGAGGCCCTGCGCGGCCATCCCATGCTGCAGGTGGTGGCGGCAGAGTATCGCGAGGCGTTCGCCAGTCTCGTTCGCCGCGCCGCGGGCGGCGAAGCGGGCAGCCTGCACTTCGAGGTGATTGGCCTGCGCGGCACGCGCCGCTGGCTCGAAACGAGGGTGGTGCCGCTGCGCGACGAAACGAGCGGCTCGGATCTCGTGCTTGGCATCGCGCGCGACATCAGCGCCCAGAAGCGCGCCGAGCAGGCACTGCAGGCGAGCGAGGAGCGCTTTCGCAAGTTGACCGAGCTTTCCTCCGACTGGTACTGGGAGCAGGACGAGGAATTTCGCCTCACCTTCATGTCGACCTTGCTCGAGGGCAAGACCGGCCTTGCGCCCTCGGCGTATCTCGGCCGCCGCCGCTGGGAGCAACCGGCGCTCAACCTCACGCCCGCCGATTGGGCGAGCCATCGGGCGCTGCTCGAGCGCCACGAGCCGTTCCGCGATTTCGAGATGCAACGTCAATCCCCCGAGGGCGGCAGCCGCTGGCTTTCGATCAGCGGCGAGCCGGTGTTCGACACTGGCGCTTGCTTCAAGGGCTACCGAGGAATCGGGCGCGACATCACCGAGAGAAAGCGCGCCGAGCAGGCGCTGCGCGAGAGCGAGGCACGCTTTCGCAGCCTAGTGGAGCTCTCGTCGGACTTTTACTGGGAGACCGATTCCGAGCACCGGATCACCGTCACAACGCATCCGCAAAAGCATCCGCCCGCGAGCGCTCCGGTGCTTGGCAAGGCGCGCTGGGACCTGCCCTCGGTGCTTCCGGATGCGGCCGGCTGGGCGGCGCACCGGGCGACGCTCGATGCACGGCTACCGTTCCGCGACTTCGAGATTGGCCGTGTCGATCCGGAGGGCGAGCAGCGCTTTCTTGCGATCAGCGGCGAGCCGATGTTCGGCCCCGCAGGAGAGTTCTTGGGCTATCGCGGCGTCGGACGCGACATTACCGAACGCCGCCGCGAAGAGCGGCTGGTGACGCTCGAGCATGCCGTGGCGCGAGAGCTCGCCGATGCGACCGGTGTCGGCGAAGCCTTGCGCGGCGTGATGCGCGAAATCTGCCAAACGGAGCACTGGGATTGCGGCCGCTACTTCATGGTGGATGAGGCGGCGAAGGGGATGCGCTGCGAGGAAGTATGGAGCTCGGGCATCGGAGAGCTCACCGCGTTTGCAGAGCGCTCGCGCGGCATCACGCTCGCCGCGGGCGAGGGCCTCGTCGGCCACGTCTGGCAATCGGGCGAGCCCGTCTGGTCCGCCGATGTGAGGCACGACCCGCGCAGCGCGCTTTTTGCCCGCGTGCGCGAGGCGGGCGTGCATGGCGCGCTCATCTTTCCCGTCACCTTCGAGAGCCGGGTGGTCGGCGTCCTATCGATCTCGAGCGGTGCGGTGCGGCGTCCCGATGCGCGACTTCTCGGCACAATGCTTGCCATCGGCGCGCAGATCGGCCAGTATCTCTCGCGTAAGCGCGCCGAGGCCGCGCTCGAGGAAAGCGAAGCGCGCTTTCGCCAGACCTTCGAGATCGCCGCCTCCGGTATCGCGCACGTCGATCTCACCGGGCGATTCCTGCTCGTCAACCGCCGGCTCTGCGAAATGCTCGGCTATTCGGAAGCCGAGCTCATCGGCCGCTCGGTAAAGGATGTTTCGCATCCCGAGGACCGCGATAGCACCGACGCGAAGCGCGCGCTGATGCGCGTCGGCGGCGTCGCCTCGGTGCAGCTCGAGAAGCGCTACCTGCGAAAGGACGGCTCGGTCCTCTGGGTGAACCTCACGGTGGCGCTTGCGCGCAACGCCCATGGCGAGCCGCAGCACGAGATCGCGGTGATGGAAGACATCACCGGGCGCAAAGAGCGCGAAGCGACGCTGCAGCGCTTTCGCACCGCGCTCGATTCGTCGGCCGACATGGTGCTCCTCTTTGAGCTTGGTACCGGGCGGCTGCTCGACTTCAACGATACGGCCTGCAAGCTTCTCGGCTATTCGCACGATGAGCTTCTGCGTCTGCGCGCCTGGGACATTCGCGCCGACGTGACGGCCGACGATCTGCGCGCGGAGACGGAAAACCTCCTTCGCATGCAGGAGCGCACGACCACCGTGACGATCCAGTACCGGCGCAAGGACGGCAGCAGCTTTCCGGTCGAGAGCCACCGCAGTCTCCTCGATACGCCGCAGGGCCGCGTACTCGTGGTGAATGCGCGCGATCTCACCGAGCGCATGAGCGCCGAGCGGCGCCGGGCGGCGCAGGCGCGCTATCAAACGAAAATCGCGCGCCTGGGCGAGGCGGCCCTTTCCAAGCGAAACGCGGCCGAGCTCATCGCCAAGGCGGTGCGCACCGTCGAGGAAGGCCTCGCGCTCGGCGCGGTCGCCTACTTCGAGCGCTCGGCAAGCGGTGACGAGATCGTGCTGCGAAGCGCTGCCGGGCTCGCCTGCGGCGCGCACGATTACGAAGCCGTCCGGCTCGAGCGCGGTGGAGCCCTAGGCGCGCTCTGGCAGGGAACCGAGCCGATCGTTGTCAATGGCCCCTGGGGCGAGAAGTCGCCCCTGCCATTCGAATGGCTCCCCCGTTACGGCGCGCTCGCCGCCGCCCCGGTGCCCGCGGAGGGCGGTCCGCGGGCCTTCATCTGCGCCTTGGCGCAAGCGCCGGGCGCCTTCGGGCTCGAGGAGACGCGCTTTCTTGCCGCCGCCGCGAGCATGGTGGCCGCGGCGCTTCAGCGTCTGGAGAGCGAGGCACGCCTCGCCTACCTCGCGCAGTTCGATGCGCTTACTGGGCTACCAAACCGGGCACTGCTCGCGGACCGCTTCTCGATGATGATCGTGCAGGCGCGCCGGAGAGGCGCATCGCTCGGCGTTCTCTTCATCGACCTCGACGACTTCAAGCTCGTCAACGACACGCAGGGGCACGCCGCGGGCGACATTCTGCTCAAGGAGGCGGCGAAGCGCTTGCAATCGGCCGTGCGCGACGGCGACACGGTGGCGCGCATCAGCGGCGATGAGTTCGCGATCATCCTCTCCGACCTGGCGCGGCCCGACGACGCGGCGCTTGTCGCGCAGAAGATCATCGAGCGCCTCTCCGCTCCGGCCGATATCGACGGCCAGGAAGTGGTCGTCACCGCGAGCATCGGCATCGCCACCTTTCCCGCCGACGGCGACAACGCCGAGGCGCTCCTTGGCGCCGCCGACGCCGCGATGTATCGCGCGAAGCAGTCGGGCCGCAACGCCTTTCAGTTTTTCACCGCCGAGATCAACCAGCGTACGCGCGTGCGTGCGCACATGGGCCTTGAGCTTCGGCGCGCGCTCGAGCGCAAGGAATTCACGCTCGTCTATCAGCCGAAGTTCGACCTCGCGAGCGGCGAGCCCTGCGGCGCCGAGGCGCTCCTGCGCTGGGACCATCCCGAGCGCGGGCGCGTCACGCCGGCCGAATTCATTCCCGTGCTGGAGGAGACCGGTCTCATCGTTCCGGTTGGCGAATGGGTATTGCGGCGCGCCTGCGAAGACCTGAAGACCTGGCTGCGCCTCGGGGCGCCGGCCATGCCGGTCGCGGTCAACCTGTCGGCGCGGCAATTCCGCCAGCCCGACCTCGAGGAGCGCATCCGCGCCATTGTCAGCGCCGCCGGCATCGCGCCATCGCTGATCGAGCTCGAGATCACCGAGAGTCAGCTGATGCACGATCCCGATCACGCGATCCGCGTCCTTCACGCGCTCGGCGAGGCCGGGGTGCGCATCGCGATCGACGATTTCGGCACCGGCTACTCGAGCCTCGCTTACCTGACGCGCTTTCCGCTCGCCTCGCTCAAGATCGATCGCTCGTTCGTCGCCGATGTGCTCGATGACGAAGCCGACGCCACCATCGTGCGCACCATCATCGACATGGCGCACACCCTCGGCTTTACCGTCATCGCCGAGGGCGTCGAGCGCGAATCGCAGGCCGCGTTCCTGCGTGCGCTCGGCTGCGAGCAGGCGCAGGGCTTTCTCTTCGCGCGGCCCATGTCCTCGCAGGAATTCGTCGCACTGGTCCTCGCCCGTCTCGGCGGCGCCGCAGGCGTGCGCCATCGGCGCGCCGCGCGAAAGGCCGCCAAGCCCTAACCCTTCATCGCCGCCGCGAGCGCGCTCGTCTCCTCAGGGGCGTCCGGCGCCGCCGGGAAGGCGCGCTGCGCCTGCGCATACCAGTAGCGCGCGTTCGGCAGGTCGCCCTCCATGAGGTGCACGATTCCGTGCGCCCAGCAGGCAAGCGGCGAGTCCTCATCCCTCTGTACGATCTCGTGCGCGGCCCGCCACTCGCCGCGTTCGAGATGGGCGAGCGCCTGTCGCATCTCTGCGCGCTCCAGAGTCACGCTTACTCGCGCAGCGCGCGCGCTTCCTTGGCCTTCGGCCGCTCCAGGCTCGCGGCGAGCCACTTCTGGAAGTGCGGGAACCTCGAGAGATCGTACTTCATCGCATGAAACGAATAGCACACGCTCGCCACCATGAAGTCCGCCAGGTCCCACTTCTCGGCGCCGAAATAGGGGTTCTTCGCAAGATGATCGTCGAGCACTTTGAGGCGCGGCTGGAGCCTTGCGTCCGCCTCGTCGGCGAGCGCGGCGTTGCGCTTCTCCGGCGGAAACGTCACCCGGTGCTGCATCACGGTGATCATGTTCGGCTCGACATCGTTCGCGATGTAAAACGCCCACTGCAGCATGCGGCCCTTCGCTTTGACGTCGGTCGGCCAAATCGGGCCCTTGTACTTCTCCGCAAGGTACATATTGATCGCGGCCGATTCCCACATGACGAAGCCCTCGTCCTCGATCGCCGGCACGCGCGCATTGGGGTTGAGCTTTATGTAATCCGCGTTTTTACACGTCGCGCCTTCGACGTTGACCGTCACATTGACGTGCTCATACGAAATGCCGGACTCCTTGCAAAGCCAGGCAACGCGGAACGCCCGCGAGCGGTATTGGCCATAGAGCTTCAGCATGGTGCTCCTCGTTGATTGGAAAGTTCAAGCACCGCTAGTCCACCTTCGCCCCTGACGCCTGGACGAGCCGCCGCATCTTCTCCGACTCGGCGGCGACGAAGCGCGCGAACTCCTCGGGCTTGTCTGCCACGATGGTGAGACCGAGGCCCTGCAATCGCTCGGCGAGCGCCGGTGCACGCAGCGCCTGCGCGATCTCCGCGTTCAGCTTCTGCACCACCGGCTTTGGCGTCGCCGCCGGAACCGCAAAGCCATACCACACGTTGATCTCGAAGCCGGGGAGTCCGGACTCGTCGGCCGTCGGCACCTCGGGAGCCTGCGCCTGGCGCTTCAGCGCCGTGACCGCGATCGGGCGCAGCTTGCCGCTTCTTACATGCGAGATGACGTTGGAGAAGTTGTCGCACATGAGCGGCACGCGGCCCGCGAGCACGTCCTGCAGCGCGGGAGCCGGCCCCTTGTAGGGGATGTGCACGAGATCGACGTGCGCGGCGGTTTTAAGTAGCTCACCGCACAGATGTCCAGTGGTGCCGTTGCCGCCGGAAGCGAAGCTGAGCGCCCCCGGCTTCGCCTTCGCCGCGGCAATCACATCGGCGATGGTCTTCACCGGTAGGCTCGGGTGCGCGACCCACATGTTGGGGGTGGTGGCGGCATCGATCACCGGCGTCAGATCCTTTTGCGGGTCGTAGCCCGGCTCCTTGTAGAGCCACTGGTTGGTGGCGAGGACGGCGGAGGGCGCCATCAGCACCGTGTGACCGCTCGCGTCGCCTTTGGCGACGAGCGCCGCGCCCAGATTGCCGCCGGCGCCCGGGCGGTTCTCGACAATCACGGGCACGCCGAGTGATTGCGTCATGAGGGGCGAGATCGCGCGCGGCAGAAGATCCGAAGTGCTGCCGGGCGAATAGGGCACGACGATGGTGATCTGCCGGGATGGGAAGCTCTGCGCCACGGCGATCGGCGCGAGCGCGAGCTGCAGGACTAAGGCGACTAGGCGCATTCGTATTTCCTCAGGCTGGCAATCATGGAAATCTTGAGCATCAGCTCGCGCTCCGCAGCGCGGTCGCTCCCGGCGCGCGCGAGCTCAGCGCGCCAGCGCCGCTGCTCCTCGGCATCGCGCATTTCGAGGTTGCGCTTGTTCGCGATGGTGATGGTATTGACGTACTCGAGCGCCACCGGTCGGCGCTGGCGCTCGTAGCGTTCGAGCTCGGCGTCGCTTTTCTCGCCGCGCAGCACTGCCGCCAGTTTCTCCGCCAGGTTGAATGCGTCGTGGATGCCGCCGTTCATGCCCATGCCGCCGAGCGGATTGTTGAGATGCGCCGCGTCGCCCGCAAGAAACGCCCTTCCGCGGCGATAGCTCTCGGCGACGCGCTGATGCACGGAGTAAAGCGTGCGATGGATGATGTCGTAGCGGCCGGGCTTCGCGTACACGCGCTGCAGGCGCCGCTCGATCCCGGGATCGGAAAGTATTTCGGCCTCGGTCTCTTCCGGCCGCGTGGGAAACATCGCGCGCCAGACATCGCGCACCCGCAGCAGGAAGAACCATTCCTCGGGATCGGCGAAATAGCTGACATCGGCGAGCCCCGGCATCACCGAGGCGAAATCGAACGGCGTGCTCGCGACGAGGAAGCGCTCGGGCCAGGTGAAGCCTTCGAGTCTGATGCCGAGCGCCTCGCGCACGCGGCTCCTGCCGCCGTCGGCGCCGATCAGGTAGCGCCCGCGCAGCCGCTCGCTGCCGTTCACGGTGACGGTCACGCCTTCGGCATCCTGCTCGACGCCGGTGACCTGGGCGCCGAAGCGCACCTCGCCAAGCCGCGCCGCCAGCACCTGGTTCAGCCGGTACTGCTCGCACTGCACGCGGAAGGGGTGCTGCGTGTCGTCCTGCAATACGCCGAAGTCGAGCTCGGCCACCCAACCGCCGCGATCGCGGTACTGGACCTTGGGCGCGACGCGACCCATGTCGATCAGCTGCTGCGTCGCGCCGAAGCGCGCGAGCAGATCGAGGGTCGGCGGCTGGAAAGTGGAGGCGCGCAGGTTCTCGGGCAATTGCGGCTCCGCTTCGAGCACGAGGAGCTCGATGCCGGCGTCGGCGAGCGCATTCGCGGCCGCGAGGCCGACCGGCCCGGCGCCGGCGATGAGGACCTGCATCTCTTGATAGAAAAGCTAATTGACAAAGCTAATTCTGCGGCGGCAGAATCGCCCGGTCAATGGCCCGCCCCCGGCGAAAGAGCGCACTCCCGGCGACCGTGTCGCGGCCGGCGCTGCTCGTCGGCGGCTCGGACGCCGACTTCCGCCGCCTGATCCACGATCTCATCGCCTACGGCCACCGGCTCGATGCCTGCCGCGACGCGTTTGCGACGATTGCCGGCATCTCCGGCGTGCAGTACGAGATCCTGATGCTGGTTTCGCGCGCCGAAGGCCTTTCGATCGGCGAGGTGGCGGCGCGGCTTCACCGCTCCGGCGCCTTCATCACCATCGAGGCGAACAAGCTCGCGGCGCGCGGCATTCTCGAAAAGGCGGCCGATCCGGCCGACGGCCGCCGCGTGCTTCTCCGGTGCAACGGCAAGGCGCGCGCGCTCCTTGAGCGTCTCGCGCCTTACCAGCGGCGCATCAACGATGTGCTTTTCGAGCGGCTCAACGCCCGGCGCTTCCGGCAGCTGCGGCTTCTCGCGCGCGACCTCGTCGCCTGCGGCGACCGCGCGGTGGCGATGCTCGATTTCACGCTGCATGACGCAAAGAGCGAGGCCGCTTGAGCGTCTCGTACTTCGTACGTTATGACGTCGAGCCCGCCGATCGCGAAGCCTTCATTGCGCACTATCGCGAGCACCATGTGCCGATCCTCGCGCGCTGGCCCGGGATGAAGCGCGTCGTGCTGCATACGCCGCTCGACTGGAGCGATGCGTTCCCGGTGAATCGCGGTCGCGCGGTGCTGCTTGCGCAGCTCGAATTCGACTCCCGCGAAGCGATGGAGCAGGCTTTTCGATCGCCCGAGCGCGCCGAGGCGCGCGAGGATTTCAAACGCTTTCCCGCGTTCACCGGCACGGTGACGCACCAGGCGATGTCGAGCAGCGAAGCATGGAGGAGGCCCGCATGAAACCGAAGCAGCACCAGGAATTCGTCCGCGTCGACCTGAATACCGGATGGGAGCGCCCGCCGGGCTATCCGCCGGGCTTCTACCAGAAGATCCTCGGCAGCGATCTCGACGAGGTGACTAAACGCGGCAGCCGCACCCGGCTCCTCAGGATCGAGCCGGGCGCCTATTCCACCGAGCCGTTCGTGCACGACCACTGGGAAGAGGTTTACGTCGTGCACGGCGACCTGATCGTCGGCAACGACGCCGAGGGGCGTGGCGGCGAGCAGTGCTTCGCTCCGACCTACGCCTGCCGGCCGCCGGGCGTGAAACACGGTCCATTTACCTCGAAGGGCGGCTGCGTCCTGCACGAGATCCACTACTACGAGACCTCCGGGAAGGGAGGCGGCCGTGCTGAAGAGCGGAAATGAGCACCTCGAGTCCCTGAGAGACGGCCGCGTCGTCTACATCGGCGCCGAGCGCGTCGACGACGTGACGACGCATCGGGCGTTCCGCAACGCCGCGCGTTCCATGGCGGCGATCTACGACCTGAAGCGCGCCGACCGGCGCTATAGCTTCGAGGAAGCGGGGGAGCGCTACAGCGCTTACTTCCTTCGCGCGAAGACCCGCGGCGATCTCGAGCAGCGCACGGCCTTGCATCGCGCGATCGCCGCGACGAGCTACGGCCTCCTGGGTCGCTCGCCCGATCACGTCTCGAGCTTCGTCACCGGCATGGCGATGAACCCGTCGGTGTTCGGGCCTTATGCCGAGAACCTGGTGCGCTACTACGAGCACATGCGGCGCGAGGACGTGTACGGCGTCTACGCCGTGATTCCTCCGCAGGCGGCGCGCAACCCCGAGTTCTACGTCAAGCAGAACATTCCCGTGCCGACGCTGCGCGTCGTGCGCGAGGATGAGGATGGCGTCGTGATCTCCGGGATGAAAATGCTCGCCACCGGTGCCGTCTTCGCGAACGAGATCTGGATCGGCAACCTGATTCCGCTCGCGCCGAACCAGCTCGCCGAGTCGATCACCTGCGCCATCCCGGTGAACGCCCCCGGCGTCACCCTCTGGTCGCGAAAACCCTTCGAGCGCCATGCACCTTGCGAGTTCGAGAATCCGCTCACCTGGCGCTTCGATGAGACCGACTCGATGGTGATGTGCGAGAACGTGAAAGTGCCCTGGGAGCGCGTCTTCGTCCACATGGATGCGATTCTCGCGCGCGAGATCTACATCCGCACGCCTGGCCATTGCTACGGCAATCACCAGTCGAATGTGCGCTTCCACGAGAAGCTGAAGCTGATCGTTGGCCTCGCGAGCAAGATCGCGCAGGCCTCCGGCGCGCACGAGGTGCCTGCGGTGCGCGAAGTGCTCGGGCGCTTTGCGGCGCTGGAAGCGGCGCTCGGTGGCATGATCGCCGGCCAGATCCAGGATGCGGAGGACTGGCCTGAAGCTGACCAGCAGGGCTGGAAGACCTTCAACCGGCGCTACATGTACGCGGCGCTCAACTGGTGCACCGAAAGCCATTCGTCGATCGTCGACGCGCTGCGTGAGCTCTGCGGCGGCGGCATCTTCCAAATGCCGGCCGATATCACCGTGATGCACGATCCCAAGCTTCGCGCCATGTTCGAGACGTTCTGGCAGACGCCGCAGCTCGCGGCGCTCGAGCGCATGAAACTCTACAAGCTCGCCTGGGATCTGATCGGCTCGGAGTTCGCGGGACGGCACCTGCAGTACGAGAAGTTCTACGCCGGCGCGTCGTTCATCGTTCGCAACCACAGCTTTCGCGAGGCGCCCTGGAAGCGGTTCGATGGGCTGGTCGAAGAGCTCATGGCGAGCTACGACATACCGGCGAAGGACGCTCCGAAGAGGAAGGCCATCGCGTGATCGCATTACGCAGGAAGGCCTGCAGAGAAACGCGATCCTCGCTGCCTTCGCCACGCTCAAGGACCTGAATCTCGTCATCGCCGTCGACGACGACATCGAATCGGCGATCCGGTCGACGTCGAGTACGCGCTCGCAACCCGCATGGAAGCCTCGCGCGACATCTTCGTGATTCCCGACGCGCGCGGCCACGAGTACGTGCGCGCCGGCAAGAATGATGTAAGGCTCGGTGACGGCTATGCGATCGCCCGAGGACCTGCTCGGATGCTATCCGCTCAAGCCAGGCTGGGCGATGTTCTGCGGCACGCTCGCCGCGAAGGGCGGCATCCGGCCTGGGAAAGTGTTCCGCATGGAGCTCGAGGATCCTGTGCGCAAACGCCGGCTCGCGCACGAATACCGCATCATTACGCTCCCGGTAAGAGGGCTAAGCCGACGGGCCTTTGGCGCAAAAGCTAGCAAGCCGGCGCCGCGAATAATTACGGCCCTGACCCCGAATTCACCGAATTCAATGCTTCAGCACGAGCGCTAGCGCGACGAGGACGAGCGCCGCGCCCCCGATCATGCTCGCGGTAATGGTTTCGCCGAGGAGCAGCCATCCCCAGAAGATGCCGAGCACCGGCAGCGCGAGGCCGACGGTCAGCGTGCGGGTCGGACCGATGTCGCGCACCAGCGTGAAGAAGGGCAAATAGGCGAGGCCGCTCACAAAGGCGCCCGCGGCGATGAGCGCGGCGGTGGCGCCGAGTGGCCACTCGGCGAGCGGCGGCGCCACGATCCA
>JBHELS010000045.1:0-3372 GCA_046263015.1 Burkholderiales bacterium
GGCGCGCCGGCCTCGAAGCCCAGGCTCACGCGTTCGGCTTTGACGGCCACGTCCTCGCGCCAGAACGCGACGCCCATGATCGGCTTGACGATGCCGATGCCCTTGTCGAGGAACTCGAGGTCTTTCGCCTCGTGCGTCGCGCCGAGGATGTTCGAATCGGTGGAGTACGCCTTGTCGGCGCTCATCTTGTATTCGAGGCCCGCCCCCGCCAGGTACTCGGACATCTCGGTGCGGCCACCCAGCTCGTCGATGAAGCGCTGGTCGAGCCAGGGCTTGTAGATCCTGAGCGCCGGGTTCGCGAGCAACCCGTAGCGGTAGAAGCGCTCGATATCGTTGCCCTTGAAAGTGCTGCCGTCGCTCCAGATGTCGACGCCGTCCTCGCGCATGGCGACGACCAGCATCGTGCCAGTGACCGCACGGCCAAGCGGCGTCGTGTTGAAGTAGATGGCGCCCGCGGTGGAGATGTGGAAAGCGCCGCACTGGAGGGCAACGATGCCCTCGGCGACGAGCTGCGCGCGGCAATCGATGAGCCGCGCCTTTTCGGCGCCAAAGGCGAGCGCCTTTTTCGGGATATCGTCGTAATCGGACTCGTCGGGCTGCCCGAGATTCGCGGTATAGGCGTAGGGCCGTGCGCCGTTCGCGCGCATCCAGTGCACGGCCGCGCTCGTGTCGAGGCCGCCCGAGAAGGCGATGCCGACCTTCTCGTCCTTGGGCAACGCGCTCAGTATCTTCGCCAGACGATGCTCTCCGGAAAAGCCAATCATAAGTGATCCGGCTAGAATGCCGCGCCGTGCGCGTTTTCCTTTTTCTCGCCGCCGGGCTCATCTCTGCGAGCGCCATTGCGGCTCCCTTCGCCGTGCAGGTGGGCGAGGCGCGCGTGGCGCTCGATGCGCCGCCAGGGTTTTCCGACGTGCAGATGACCGGATCGCCGCGCCTGCTCGAGCTTGCCGAGGCGCTGACCTCGGCGTCGAACCGGATCCTGCTTTTCGCGCTCGAGGATGCCGATGTGCGGCGCTTCACCGTCGGTGATTCGCCGCTCCTTCGGCGCTACGTTATCGCGGTGACGCCGAAGGGGCTCGAGAGCGTACGCGTGACGCTCGCCGCGTTCGAACGCCTTGCCGCTGACTCGCTGCGCGAGCTTGGCGAGGCGCCGGCCGCCGGGATTGCCTTCCGGACCTATCTGGACAGCCAGTCGCGCGGACGGCCGAGCCTGCTCGCTCAGTTGCGCAAGGATGAGGAAGTGCTCTCGGTGCTGCAAGGCGTGCGTCTACCCGACGCGCCACGCCGCGAACCGCAATACGTGCTCTCGACGACGACGCTAATGCTGATCCGTGGCAAGGCGCTAAACGTCGCCCTCTATACCGATTTTTCGGGCGACGGTGATCTCGACTGGATCCGCGCCACGACCGAGCGCTGGATCGAGGAACTGCAGCGGCTAAACTCGCGCTAAGGAACGCTCCATGCCGTCCTTCGACATCGTCTCTCAGGTCGACCGCCAGGAAGTGAAGAACGCGCTCGAGCAGACCAACAAGGAAATCGCGAACCGCTTCGACTTCAAGGGCTCGGATGCCCGCGTCGAGCAAAACGAGCTGGTGCTCACCGTGTACGCCGATGACGAGTTCAAGCTCGGCCAAGTAAGCGACGTGCTGCGCGCGCGGCTGGCCAAGCGCAATGTCGATGTGCGCTCGCTCGAGTCCGGCGCCATCGAGAAGATCTCCGGCGACAAGGTGAAGCGGCCGATTACGGTGAAAGTCGGCGTGCCACAGGAGAAGGCAAAGGAAATCCAGAAGCTCATCAAGGATGCGAAGCTCAAGGTGTCGGCTTCCATCCAGGGTGACGCCGTGCGCGTCGCGGGCGCGAAGAAGGACGACCTGCAGGCGGCGATCCAGCTCGTGCGCAAGAGCATCGCCGACCTGCCGCTCCAGTTCATCAACTTCCGCGACTAACTTTTCGAGAGCCCCTCGACCCAGCGGTCGTAGATGCGGGTCGCGACCTCGTTCAGCGCCGCAAGGCGTGGCGCGAGCTCGTGCGTGATCGCCTCGGGGGGCTGCACCGCCGGGCTCGCGCGCGCCTCGGTGATCTCCTGCGCGCCGCTCGCGAGCCAGTTCTTCACGAGCTCCTCCGTCATCTCGACGTGGCACTGCATGCCGAAGTGCTTACCGAGCGCGAATGCCTGGTTCAGGCAATGCGTACTTTCCATCACCCGCGTGCCGCCCGGCGGGATGCTGAAGGTCTCGCCATGCCAGTGAAAGGAGAGGAACGATTGCATATCGCTCAGCCATTCTCGCGCCACCTCGTTGTCGGCGACACGCACCTCGCCCCAGCCGATTTCCTTCACCGCGTTCGCGCGCACCGCGCCGCCGAGCGCCTTCGCCACGAGCTGGCCGCCGAGGCAATGACCGAGGACCGGCACGTCTTTTTTCACGGCGTCGCGGATGAGCTCCAAGGTCGGCGCGATCCAGGGCAGGTCATCGTTCACACTCATCGGCCCGCCCATGAAGACGAGACCCGCGTAAGAGCGCGCGTCGCGCGGCACCCCCGCGCCGGCGTCGAGCGCAACCAGCTCCCATGCAATTGAGCGCCGCTCGAGGTAACTGGCAAAATAGCCGGGCCCTTCCGTCGAGGACGCGCGAAATATGGCCACCGGCTTCATGTCGCGAAATTGTATGGCGCTTTTGCTCGTGCTCGCCTGCAGCGCGGCCGAGGCGGCGGAGGTCTCGCTGATCGGCGTGATCGGCCACAAGGCGGCGGTGCTCGCCGCGGACGGCGGCGATCCGAAGACGGTGAAGATCGGGCAGCACTGGAACGGCGTCACCGTGCTCGAGGTGAACGATCACAGCGCCACCATCGAGCGCGACGGCAAACAACTCGTCCTGCCGCTCAGCCCGCACTACCGCCGCGCAGATACGCCGAGCGATCGCTCTCGGCTGATAGTCGCCGCCGACGAGCGCGGCCATTTCTTCATCGACGGCGCCGTTAACGGCGCGCCGATGCGCTTTCTCGTCGACACCGGCGCCTCGATGGTGATGCTGAGCTCGGCCCACGCCCGGCGCCTTGGCCTGCGCTACGAGGAGGGTCCGCTGGTGCGCGTTCAGACGGCGAACGGTCCGGCGGGCGCGCGCTTCGTCATCCTCGACCGGGTGCGCATCGGCCCGATCGAGCTGAACGGCGTCGATGGCCTCGTTTCGGACCAGGCCGCACCGACGGCGCTGCTCGGCATGAGCTTCCTCAATCGCATCGAGATGCGCCGCGAAGGTGACTCGATGACCCTGATCCGTCGCTTCTAGCGCTTCAGCCTCACCCGATTCATTTGGGTACGAGCGGCACGAAGCGCACCGGGATGACGTCGCGCTCGTCGGTGCCGCCGTCGGC
>JBHELS010000046.1:0-7188 GCA_046263015.1 Burkholderiales bacterium
ACTTCCACCATGCGCGCGTACGTGCGGCGCTCGTCCGAGAGCTCGGCGATGCCGAGCCCCACAGGGAGCTCGGCGGCGAAGCGGTCCATGACGCCGAGCGCCCCCATGTAGCGCAGATGCCGCGCGATCGACTGCTGGAGAATCGCGATGACGCCAAAGCGATGGCCAAGCGTGAGCGCGGTGAGGATGCCGCATTCGGCGATGCCGAGCACGGGCTTCTTCGTCACCTCACGCACCGAATGCAGTCCGGGATCGCTGTAGCAGGCGATGACGAAGGCGTCGTAGCGCGGCTCGTTCTTGCGCACGAACGAAACGAGCGGCGGGATCAAGCCGTCGACATGCTGCTGCGTCTCGATTCCCGGCGGCCCCTCTTTTAGCGTCGCGCTCTCTATCGCCGGGCCGCCCGGGATACGCAGCGGCTCGCAGGCCTCGTCGATGACGCGCGTCATTGATTCGGTGGAGTTCGGGTTGACGACGAGGATGGCGGCCATGGGGCGATGCTAGCGCACGGCAATGCTCTTGTGCTCGAGCCGCGAGACGAGCCGCACCAGCGGCCAGAGCATGATCAGATAGATGAGGGCCGCGGCGACGATCGGCGTCGCGTTGTAGGTGAGCGCTTGGGCGTTGCGCGCGTTGTTGAGGAGCTCGGTGAAGCCGACGACGCTTGCGAGCGTCGTGAGCTTGATCACCTCGAGCGTGTTGCCGATGAGATCCGGCAGCACGTTGCGCGTCGCCTGCGGCAGCACAACGGAAAGCATCGTCTGCCAGCGGGAAAGGCCGGTCGAGCGCGCCGCCTCCGCCTGGCCGCTCGGCACGCTCTCCAGTCCGGCGCGGAAGATCTCGCCGTAGTAGCTCGACGTATTGAGGAGGAAGGCGAGCGCCACCGTGCCGAAGAGCGGCAGGTCGATGCCGAGGAAGGGCAGCCCGCCGTAGATGAAAAGAAGGAGCACGAGCGGCGGAAAGGCGCGGAAGAAGTCGACGTACGCGATCAGGATGCGATTCAGCCATCGGTGATGCAGGTGGTAGAGCATCGCCACGGCGAGGCCGCTTGCGAGGCCGATCGGCACGATGACGAGCGAGAGCAGCACCGTCATGCCGACCCCGCGCAGCAGGAACGGCCAGGCGCGCTCGAAGACCGCTACGTTGAAGAAGACCTGGAGGATCTGCTCCATCGCTAGCGCTTCCAGGCGAAGCGCGTCTCGATCCAGCGCGAGAAAATCACGACCGGCAGAAAGAGCATGAGATAGGCGGCGGCGCCGAGCGTAAGCGGCGTCGGGTTGCCCGCGACGCTCGCGCCCGAGGAAGCGTAGTAGATAATTTCATGCACCGCGATCACCGAGCCGAGCGCCGTGCCCTTGGTGATGGCGATCATGCGGTTGGTGAGCGGCGGAATGGTGAGCCGCACGGCCTGCGGCAGGATGACGTGCACGAGCGTCTGCAGCCGCGACATGCCGGTCGAGCGCGCCGCCTCGGTCTGGCCTTTGGGCACCGCGAGGATCCCGGCCCAAAAAATTTCCTCGGCGAACGCCGCGAGCACGAACGAGAGCGCAAGCCACGTGGCGGTGAAGGCGTTCATCGCGAGCCCTACGTACGGAAAGGCAAAGAAGAGCACGATGATCACCACGAGTGGTGGCAGCGCGCGGAAGGTATCGGCGAATACCACGATCAGCACGTTGCCTGGCCGGAATTGAAACGAGCGCACCATCGCGAGCCCGAGGCCGACGCCGAGGCCTGTGGCAATCACCGCGGCTGCGAGATACGTCGTCACCCACATGCCGTAGACGATGTCGAGCCAGTAGCGCGACGCGACGTCGGCATTGAAAAAGCTGAAGGCGAGCCGGTCGAGCTCCACTCTAGCCGGGCTGCAATCCCGCCTTGCGCGCCACCCCGCCCCAGCGCCGATGCTCTTCCTTCACCATTGCCTGTGCCTCCTCGACGCTTGACGCCGCAGGCTGCACGCCGGCCTTGGCGAGCCGCTCTTTCACGTCGGCCATCGCGTTCGCCGCGTTGAGCGCGTGGTTCAAGCGCTGCATCACCGCCGGCGGCGTACCCGCAGGCACGGCGAGCACGTGCCAGCCGCTGATCACTGCCGGCACGCCCTGCTCCTTCGCGGTCGGCACGTCAGGCGCGGACTCCTCGCGCTTCTCGCTCGTCACCGCCAAGAGCTTCACCCGGCCGTTCGCCGCCTGTGGCGCAGCCACCGACAGCGGCACCACGAATGCCTGCACGTCGCCGGCCGCCACCGCCGTGATCGCCGGCGCCGCGCCCTGAAAGGGCACGTGCACGAGGTTCATGCCAGTCGCTTGCTTGATTTGCTCGAAGGCGATCTGCGAGGTGCTGCCGTTACCCCACGAGGCGAAGTTGAGCTTGCCCGTGTTCTGCTTCGCATAGGCGATGAACTCGCCGAGGCTCTTCACCGGCAGCTTCGGCGATACGACGAGCGAGAACGCGAAGCGGTCGACGATGCCGACCGCCGGCAGGTCCTTGAGCGGGTCGTAGGCCAGGTTTTTTCGCAGGTGCGGGTTAAGCGCGTGCGTCTCCGCCGTGCCGAGGAGCACCATATAGCCGTCGGGCTTCGCGCGCGCCACGTACTCCGCGCCGATCGCCGCGTTGGCGCCCGGCTTGTTCTCCACGATCACCGTCTGCTTCAGCTCCTCCGACATCCCCTCAGCGACGATGCGCGCCACGATGTCGACGTTCCCGCCCGGCGTGAACGGCACGACGACATGCACCGGCCGCGCGGGCCACTCCTGCGCAAAGGCGCCCGATGCCGCGAGAAGCGCGGCCGCGAGCAGGACTCTCCTCATCGCCTTTCTCCTTTCAGTCGAACAACCTGCCGAATCCGCGGACCTTGTCCTCCACGGCCGCCACCCTCAGCGCGTTCCACATCATCGCCGAGCAGCTCGAGACCGCCGGCTTCCCGAGGTCGCGCTCGAGGCGCTCGAGCACCTCGACCGTCGGCATCCCCACACCGGAGAGGAACAGCGCCTGCGCCTCGCGCACGTCCACCCGCCGCGCGAGTTCGTAGGCACGCTGAGGCGTCTCATCGTAGATGTTCGAGACGTCCTCCAGATGCCCCCAGCTCGCAACCTCGATGCCGTGCGCCTCGAGGTGCGCCTTGCCGCGCAGCGTCGTCTCGCGCGCGTACGGCGTGGCGAGCGCCACGCTCTTCACCCCGAGGTGCGCGAGCGCGGCGAGCACGCTGCCAAACGCGGTGATGAACCGAATCCCGGTCGCGCGCTCGATCTTCGCCACGAGCGCCGCCTCGCCTTCCTTCCCGAGCGTGTAGCTCGTCGCCGTGTGCGCCAGGACCATCACCGCCGGCTTCACCAGCGCGAGCAGCCGCGCGCACTCCTCCATGTGCTCGATCTGCGTGCGGTTGCGCTCCTCCTGAGCATGGTGCGAACCCGGCTCACCGGTCGCCACCATGCGCGTGAAGTGCACCGTCACGCCCGGGGGCGCGAGGCGAAACACCTCCGGCTCCGTGGTCGGGTTACCCGGCGGGACCAGGAAGCCCAAGCGCTTCGGGCGCGTGCTCATGGCCGCGTACTATGCGGCCGCGCGACAAACTTTGGGAGGCCGCACTGAGAAACAGCCGCACTCGGCAGTTCTGACTCTGGCCCCGAATTTCGTCTGCGCCGTACCATCGGTGAAAAGGAGCCCACTTGCCCGCCGACCCTTGCATCTTCTGCCATACGGCGAACGAAAAGCTCGTCGTCGAGAATGCCCTCGCGCAGGCTGTCTATGACACCTACCCGGTCTCGCCCGGCCACACGCTCGTTGTGCCGCGACGCCATGCCGCCACGATCTGGGATCTCACCGACGAGGAATACGCCGCCTGCTTCGCGCTCGTGCGCGAGGCAAGAGCCATCCTCGAGGCACGCCACAAGCCCGACGCGTTCACCGTGGGCGTGAACTCCGGCGAGGCTGCCGGGCAGTCGGTGTGGCACGCCCACATCCATCTCATCCCGCGCTACAAGGGCGACGTGCCCGACCCGCGCGGCGGCGTGCGCAACATCATCCCGCATAAAGCGCACTACGAGCGGAAGCACCGCAAGCGATGAGCGGCTGCGCGCATCGCTGCCCCGGTCGAGCGCCGCTACAGCGATTCGATCGCCAGCGCGCTTTGCCGATGCCGGAATATCAGTCGGCGAATTTTTTTTGCAGCGTCCTCTAACCGCAGAGTTTGTACGTCGCGTAAGCAACTGCGCGGGCCGCAGTCACGAGATCCTTGAGCAGGACCCGCTCGTCGGGCGTCGGCCACTCCTTGTAAATGCGGATGTCGCCTGGCCCGTACTGCACGGTTGGGATGCCGGCGGCGGCGAGGATGTTGCCGTCGCCGACGTTGCCCAGGCGCCCATAGCCGCCGACATGCGCCTCCTTTTCTGAGGCGAGCTGCTGGCCTTCGGCGAGCCGCTCGACCAGCGGGTGCCCGCGCTTCACCTCCATCGGATCCTGGCACCAGAAATCTTCCGGCTGGGTCGCCGGGATCGTAAGGGTGTAGTCGAACGCGGGGTGGTCCTTGCGAATCCCCTCGAGAAGACGCTTCACGTCCTCGGTCACCGATTGCAGCGTCTGCCCGGGCACCGTGCGCAGCTGGAAGGTCATCTCGCATTCGCGCGATGACATTCCGGTGTGGTTGGCAAAGTAATAGTGCTCCTTGTGGATGGTGTCGAAGGTGTGCATCGGAAAGCCGGGCAGGTCCGGGTGGGGCGTGAAATTGAGCCAGCCGCCTGGCGCGATGGCCATCAGGCTCGGGCCGACGCGGCGCACGATTTCCATCTGCTGCTCGATCGGGTTGATGTAGGCGTCGCGCGCTTCCTTGCTGAAGCGGAAAAAGAGCTCCGGCGAGCGGGTGCGGATGCGCACCATGACGATGCCGACACAGACGTTGGCTATGCTGTTGTTGGAATGCTCCATGTTGATGCAGAGATCGGCGCGCACGCCTTGCGAGAGCAGTGCGCGCGTCCCGGCGCCGCCGTACTTGTGCGCAACGACCGGAGTGACGAGCACATCCCCCTTGAGCTTGATGCCGGCCTTGATCAGCGCTTCGACGCCACATATCGCCGCTGCGAGCCCGCCCTTGTCGTCGTGCGCGCCCATGCCCCACACCCAGCCGTCCTCGAACTTCGCGCCGTACGGATCGACCGACCAGCCGCTCATTTCGACGCCGGGATCCATGTGCCCATTCAGCATCAGCGTCGGGCCGCCCCCCGTGCCACGCAGCCGCGCCACCGGCTGTCGGCTCTGCTTGTCCGGCAGATGCGGGTGCACCACCTGCATCATCTGCACCTCGAGGCCGAGCCGCGCGAGCCAATCGGCGAGGAAGTCGGCGATCCGGCCCTCCTGGAAGCTCGAGCTGGGAATGCGCAGCAGCGCTTGCTCCAACTCGAGCACGCGCTCGTCCTTTACCTGGTCGAAGATCCTGGCGTAATCGGCCTTCTGGTCCATCTTGCGTCTCCTTAGCGATGCCCCGCGAGACCGGGCAGGAACAGCACGAACTGCGGGAACAAGGTGATGAAGAACGTGAAAAGCAGCGTCACGAAAAAGAAAGGGAGGGCGTATCTCGCGATGTTGCGTACCGGCTCGCCTGTGAGCGACTGGATGACGAACAGGTTGAAGCCGATCGGCGGCGTGATCTGTGCGAGCTCCACCATGAGCACGATGAAGATGCCGTACCAGATCTTGTCGAAGCCGGCGGACACGACGAGCGGCAGCGTGATGGGCAGCGTCATGACGATCATCGACGTACCGTCGAGGAAGCAGCCGAGCACCAGGTAGAGCAGCGCCAGCAATGCGACGAGCGCGAGCGGCTGCAGGTTGAGGGCGGCGATCTCATTTGCGAAGAACTGCGGCAGCCCGACATAGCCGAGCGCCACCGAAAGAAAGATGCCGGCCGCCAGGATCAGGCCCATCATGGACGAGGTGCGCACGGCGGCAAGAAATGCGGCGCGCATGTTTTTCCAGGTGAGCGAGCGGTGCAGCGCGCTCACGAGCAGCGAGCCGAAAACGCCAATCACCGCCGACTCCGAGGGCGTCGCGATGCCGAGGTAGAGCGTGCCCACTACGGCCGAGATCAGGCCGAGGGTAGGCGCGAGCTCGAGCAGCCCACGCAGCCGCTCGCCCCAGCTGTACGTCTCTGCCCCGGGCGCCTTACGCGCGCCGTTGGAGAGCAGCGCGATCGCGCTCATGTAGCCGAGCGCGAGGCCCAGCCCGGGCACGATCCCGGCGATGAAGAGCTTGAGGATCGACGTCTCGGCGAGCACGCCGTAGATGATCATGATGATGCTCGGCGGGATGAGGAAGCCGAGCGTGCCGGCGCCGGCGAGGGAGCCGAGCGCGAGCCGCCGATCGTAGCCGCGTGCCGAGAGCTCCGTTAGCGTAATACGGCCCACCGTTGCCGCAGTCGCCGCCGAAGAGCCGCAAATCGCGGCGAACATGGTGCAACCGAGCACGTTCACATGCAGCAGCCGCCCGGGCAGCCAGGAGGTCCACGGCGCAAGGCCTGCGAAGAGCATCGCCGAAAGCCGGGTGCGGAAGAGGATCTCCGCCATGAGAATGAAAAGCGGCAGCGCGATGAGCTCCGAATTGGTCGTGGCGTTCCACAGGATGCGGCTCACCACCGAGTCGAGCGGGATGTCGCGGAACACCGTGAGCGCGAAGGCACCGGTGATGATCATGGCTCCGAAAACCCAGACGCCTGCGACCAGCGCCGTCGCGAGCACGGCGAGCAGCGCGAGCGCGATGAGGCTCATCGTTCTTCGCTTACCGAAGGCTCATCGGGCGGCACTTCCAGGGGCAGGCCGGCCACAGCAGCGACCAGTCGTGCCACGAGCTGCAGGCAAAGCAGCAGCGCGCCGAGCGCCGGCACAGCTTGCGGAATGGCGAGCGGCGTTTCCATCGGGGTATAGGACTGCGCGCCGCGCATCCATGCCTGCCAGGCCTGCGCACCGAGCGACCAGGCAATCAGCGTCACGACCGCGAGGGCCAGGAGCGTGGCGATCAACTCCGCAGCCAGGCGGGCACGCGGCCAGGGAAGCTGGAGCAGGAGGCCTAGCCGGATATGGCTGCCGCAGCGCAGCGCGTTGGCCGCGCCGAGGAAGAACGCCGCCGACATAAGGTACCCGCTGTACTCCCAGGAGAAGGGCAGGTCGGTGTTGAGCGCGTAGCGCGCGAAGATCTCCGCGC
>JBHELS010000047.1:0-4586 GCA_046263015.1 Burkholderiales bacterium
GAAGAGCTCGCGCTTTGCTGGCAGGTTTTCGAAGATCGCCTCGATGATGACGTCGGCTTGGCGCGCGCCATGGCCGCCGACGTCCGGAATAAAGCGATCGAGCGCGTCGCGCACCCGGCGCTCGTCACGAAGCCGTCGCCGATAGAGCTCCGCCGCGCGCTTCACCGCGGGCGCCAGACGCTCGGGTCCGGTGTCCTGCAGCGTCACGGTGAGGCCGCGCATGGCACAGATGGCGGCGATGTCGCCGCCCATCACGCCGGCACCGACGACGTGCACGTGGCGCGGCTTGAACTCGGGCGCACCTTTGCCGAGGCCTTTGAGCCGTTCCTGCAGGAAAAAGATGCGGAGGAGATTTGCCGTCGTCGGGTGCGTGAAGAGCGCTTCGACGGATGCCTCCGGATCACCGGAGGCGCGGAACGGGTCGCCGTCGTATTTGCGCCAGAGCTCGAGAATGGCGTAGGGCGCCGGGTAGTGCTCGGCGCGCGCTTTGCGCGCCACCTGCTTGCGTGCCTGCGCGACGACGAGAGCGCGCAGCGGGCCGGCCATCAGGCGGTTGATCAAGCTCAAGCGTCGCCGCGGCGGCGCTTCGAGCGTCATCATGCGCGCGGTGTTCTCGAGGATGCGCAGCGGCACCGCCTGGTCGACGAGGCCGATGCGCTTCGCGCGGCGGGCGTCGACCGATTTGCCGGTCAGGATCATGTCGAAGGCGGCGGCGGGACCGACGAGCTTGGGCAGCCATTGCACGCCGTGCCACGCGGGCATGATGCCGAGCATCACTTCGGGCAGCGCGAAGCGCGTTTTCGGGTCGTCGAGCGCGACGCGATAACGGCAGGCGAGCGCGAGCTCGACGCCGCCGCCCATGCAGAAGCCATTGACCATTGCTGTCGTCGGGAAAGGAAGCTCGGCAAGCTCCTGGAACACGTCCCAGCCCAGGCGGACGAAGCTCATCGCTTCCGCGGCATTCTTGAAGCGCGTGAACTCCTCGACGTCGGCGCCAGCGATGAAGTTGTCTTTCGCCGAGCGGATGACGAGGCCTTTGGGCCGTGCGGCGCCAATTGCGCGCAGGGTATTGCGCAGCTCTTCCAGCGCCTGGCGCGAGAACGTGTTCGCCGATTCGCCTTCCTTGTCGAACGTCAGCCATGCGAGCCCGTCGCGATCGATTTCCCAGCGCCAGTGTTTCGCGAGTACTTGCGGATCGATGCGCTCCATGACGCCTCCCCCTACATCGCTTCGACGAGCATCGCACCACCGAGGCCGCCGCCGATGCAGATCGCGGCCATGCCGCGCTTCTTGCCCGTTCGCTTGAGCGTCTTCAGCAGGTGCAGCACGATGCGCGTGCCGGACGCGCCTACGGGGTGGCCGAGCGCAATGGCGCCGCCATCCACGTTCAGCCGGTCCTCGTCGAGCTCGCCGAGGGCACGGTCGAGACCGAGCTCCTCGCGGCAGTAGCGCTCGTCCTTCCAGGCTGCGAGGCAGCCGAGCACCTGCGCGGCGAACGCTTCGTTGATTTCCCAATAGTCGAGATCGTTCAGTCCGAGGCCGTGGTGCTTCAGGATCGGCGTCGCCGCGTGCACCGGTCCGAGCCCCATCTGCGCCGGATCGAGTCCCGCCCATTCCGAATCAACGATGCGTCCGAGCGGCTCCAGGTTGTATTCGCGCAGCGCCTCTTCGGAGGCGAGCAGCAGCCACGCGGCGCCATCGGTGATCTGCGAGCTATTGCCCGCCGTGACGTTGCCGTATTTGCGATCGAAGAAGGGCCGCAGCTTCGCGAGCGATTCCACGGAGGCATCGGAGCGCACACCGTCATCGAGCGCATACGCTTTCCCGTTCGCATCGTAGAGGGCCTCCAGTTCGCCGCCGCCGGGGGCGAGGCGGCCCTCGGCTTGCGCCTTGGCCACGCGGTGGTGCGAGCGCACGGCAAACATGTCCATCTCGGTCCGCGTGATGCCCAAGCGATGCGCCAGATTTTCGGCGGTCTGGCCCATCAGCAGCCCGACCATCGGATCGGTGAGGCCTTTCATGATGCCGATCACCGGCTTGAGCAACGACGGCACCGGCAGCCGCGCGAAGAGCGCGGCGCGCTGTCCCGCGGTCTTTGCCGCCGCCATGTCCGAAAACCAGAGCACCATCTTGTCGGCGTAAAGGAGCGGTGCGCGCGAGAGCGCATCGACACCGCCCGCGAGCACGAGCTGCGAGCGCTCGGCGAGGATGTTGTTGATGCCCGAGTCGATCGCCTGCATGCCGGAGGCGCAGTTCCTCATTACGGTCCAGCCCGGTACTTTCTGGCCGCATCCCATGCGTAGCGCGGCCACGCGGCCGATATTCACTTCATCGACCGAGGGCGCGGCACAGCCGAGGATCACTTCATCGAGCTCGCTCGGCGCGAACGGCTGGCGCACGAGCAGCGCGCGTCCGGCCTGCGTCGCAAGATCGGCGGCGGAAAACGGGCCGGGGCGGTTGCGCGACTTGAGAAAAGGCGTACGTGCGCCCTCGACGACGTAAACGGCCTTCATGCGGCGCGCACCATGGTCGGCTTCGCGGTCGTGCGCTCGACGATCTCGGCGCGGCCGAAGTCCTGCGGGAAATCATCGACCTGGATCACCTGCCGGCGCAGCGCCTCTTTGCGCGTCCACTGCGCGTACTCGTCGGCGCTGATCAAGCCCTTGTCGCGCGCCTCGGCCGCGATATCAGTACCGCGAGCGGCGAGCACCTTGCCTTTCTTCAGCGCCTTGCGAAGCTTCGTATCGATCGGCTCGCATTGCACGCAGGCGAGGAACGCCTGCTCGAGGATGCCGGTGGCGTCGTCGCCCTTCGGCACATACATGCCCGCGGTCAGCCGATCGCGTGCGGTGCCCGGCTCAAGCGCGATCTGCGCGCACTCGCGGTTCCGCGAATCGAGCGGCGGCCGCCACGGCATGCCGAGCGGGAAGATGGTGTAGCGCAGCATCGTCGCCATCCACTTCTGCGGGAAGTTGGAGAGCACTTGATCGATCGCCTGCTGCGCGTGATAGAGCGCATCGCGCACCGACCAGCGCACGAGCGGCAGATCCTCGCGCACGCGCTGGTCCTCGTAATGCTTGAGCGTCGCCGAGACGAGATACATCATCGACAACACGTCGCCCAGGCGCCCGGAAATCTTCTCCTTGCGCTTGAGCGCGCCGCCCATGGCGAGCATGGCAACGTCGGCGAGGAAGGCAAACGCCGCCGACAGTCGCGAGATATGCCGGTAGTAGTGCGAGATCTCCGGCGATGCGGCGCGCGGCACCGGGGCAAATGCCGAACGCGTGAGGCCGTAGACTAAGGCGCGCACCCCGTTGCGGATCACATGCCCGATGTGCGAGGTGAGCGCGTCGTCGAACTCGCGCGACGCTTCGGTGCCCGCCATCTCCTTCGCCGCGCGCATCTCGCGCAGCACGTACGGATGGGCGCGAATCGCGCCCTGGCCGAAGATGATGAGCGTGCGGGTCAGGATGTTCGCGCCCTCGACCGTGATCGCGACCGGTGTCAGCTGGTAGCCGCGGCCGATCCAGTTGTTCGGCCCGAGGCAGATGCCTTTGCCGCCGTGGATGTCCATCGCGTCATTGACCGCGGCGCGCGCGCGCTCGGTCATGTGGTACTTCGCGATCGCCGAGAGCACGGCGGGCTTCTCGCCCATGTCGACCGCGCCGGCGGTCATCACGCGGGTCGCGTCCATCATGTAGCAGTGCGCGGCGATCCGCCCGAGCGCCTCCTCGACGCCTTCGAGCTTGCCGATCGGCGTCTTGAACTGGGAGCGCACACGCGCATAGGCGCCGGTGAAGCGGGTGAGCGCCTTGACGCCGCCGACCGAGGAGGTCGGCAGGGATATGGCGCGGCCTGCAGCGAGGCAGCTCATCAACATCATCCAGCCTTTGCCCGCGTATTCACGCCCGCCGATGATCCAGTCGAGCGGCATGAAGACATCGCGACCGCTGTTCGGGCCGTTCTGAAACACCGCGTTGAGCGGCATGTGGCGCCGGCCGATGCTGACGCCGGGAGTGCTGGTCGGCACGAGCGCGCAGGTGATGCCGAGGTCTTCCTTTTCGCCGAGCAGATGCTCGGGGTCGTACAACCGGAAGGCGAGGCCGAGGAGCGTCGCGACCGGACCGAGCGTGATGTAACGCTTGTCCCAGGTGACGCGCATGCCGAGCACTTCTTTGCCCTGCCAGGTGCCTTTGCAGACGATGCCGTAGTCGGGAATGGACGCGGCGTCCGAGCCCGCTTCCGGGTTGGTGAGCGCGAAGCACGGCAGCTCGAGGCCCTTGGCGAGACGCGGCAGGTAGTAGTCCTTCTGCGCCTCGGTGCCGTAGTGGAGCAGAAGCTCGGCGGGTCCGAGCGAGTTCGGCACCATGACGCTGATCGCCGCGGCGCTCGAGCGCGTCGCGAGCTTCATCACTACCGCCGAATGCGCGAGCGCGCTGAAGCCCAGGCCGCCGTACTTCTTCGGGATGATCATGCCGAGGAAGCCGTTGTCCTTGATGAACTGCCAGACCTGCGGCGGCAGGTCCTGGAGCTCGTGCGTGATCTGCCAGTCGTTGCACATGGCGCAGAGCTCCTCCACCGGGCCG
>JBHELS010000048.1:0-5150 GCA_046263015.1 Burkholderiales bacterium
CGGCTCTGCTCGTCGCGAAGCGGCGACTTGGTGGTGAGATAGGTGCGCTCGCCGCCCGGCGTCTCGACCAGCTCCTCGACGATCATGGTCTCGCCCGCTTCGAGGACCAGGCGCTCGTTCTCATCGAGCGAAGTGGCTTCCTGCGCGCGCTTGCCGACCGCTTTCGCCCACGCCGGGTTCGCCATCAAGAGCCGCCCCTGGCGATCCTTGGCGAAGATCAGGTCAGGCGTGCTCGTGGTGATGGCGTTGAGAAGCGCGTTTCGCTCACGCAGCGCCGCGCTCGCGCGCTCGAGCGCCGCGGTGCGCCGCACCACGCGCTGGTCGAGCTCGGTGTAGGCCTCGCGCATCGCGCGCTCCGCCTGGCGCTGCGCCGCCACCTCGCGCAGCACCAGCACGGCGCCGAGCAGCCCGTCGCCGTCGACGATCGGCGCCGCGTTGGCGCTTACCGCGTGCACCGCGCCGTCGCGCGCGCGCAGCGCCGGCTCGCCGGCCGCGGCGCACGCGCCACGTGTCTCGAGGGCCGCGTGCAGCGGGTTGCGAAGCGGCTTTCCGTCTCGTTCGTCGTAGAGCGAGAGGAGCTCATCGAGCGGGCGCGCCGCCGCTTCCGCCGCGCGCCAGCCGGTGAGACGCTGCGCCGCCGCGTTCAGAAAGCGCACGCGCCCCGAAGCGTCGGTAGCGATGACGCCGTCGCCGATGCTCGCAAGAGTAACCTGCAGCCATTCGCGCTGCTCGCTCGCTGCGCCCTCGGCCTGGGCGCGTTGCGCGGCGGCATGGTCGAGCGTGCGCGCCACCCAGATGATGAGCGAGCTGAACCAGGCGATCATCACCATGGTGAAGAGCGCCATGCCGAAGGCTTCTCCGAAGAGGCCCTCGCGCTCGGCGTAAAGGCGCATCCAACCGACCGCGATCGGCACCACCAGCGCCGCCGGCAAGAGCCAGCGCGTCACCACCGCGCCGGTGCGCTTCGAGGTGAGCGTATCGAGGAGCCAAGCGGCGGGCCGCGCGCAAGCGAGCGCGACTGCCGCGAGCATCGTCGCCAGGGCGGCCGGCGCGGAGAAACCGAGGAGCGGCGCCGCGATATCGAAGCGCAGCACGCGCAAGCTCAGCCCGAGGAGCGCAAAGAAGGCGATCGTAGCGACGACCGCGGAGGCGACACTCGTCGCCGGGGCGCCAAAGACTTTGCGCTCGCGCCCGAGCGGTGTGACGAGCGCGAGAAGAAGGAGCGTGAGGCAGGCCGCGACCGAGAGCCGCGCTGGGTGCTCGCCCGCCGGCGCCGCCAGCCACGCGAAGCTCATGCCGAGCGAAATATCGGCGAGCGCCTCGACGAGCGTCAGCAGGCAGATCGTGCCCGCGAGCGCAGCGGCGGCGATCGCGCCTTTGCGACGGCCGCGCTCGGCCGCGTAGAAGCTCGTCGCAAGCAGAACGAAGGCGAGGGCCGCGCCCGGCGACATCGGCGCAAAATCGGCGCCGAGATCGCGAAGCCAGGGCACACCGAGCGCCCAGCCCCAGATCGCTGCCGCGCCGAGCGCCGCCACGACGCCGTAGCACGCGCGCGCGATGCGCGCGAGCCGCGCGACGAGCGAAGTCAGCTCCTGCATCCGAACCGCGAGACTAACGGCGCCTTGCCGGGCTTTCTATCGCCCGAATGACTACCGGCGCGTCGTCACCATTGGCCTGTCGCCACGAGACGACGAGAAGACAGGCCGCGAGGGCGCCGGGTCCTTCTTCTGGATCTTGGCGAGAAAGTACTGCGCCATCGCGACCGGCGAGCCGAACTGCGCCTTGATGAGCCACGTGAGCCCGGCCATGCCGAGGCTCACGAGCGCCCCGCCTTTCGCTTTTTCCTTCGTGTCGCGCGAAACGGCCGGGCCGCCGCTTTCGTGCTTGCGGCCCACGCCCCCCGCGACGAGAAAACCGATCGCGGCCGCACCGACGAGCGCCCACGGCGAGGTCAGCGCGCGCATGGCCTGGCGGGCGCTTGCGCGCGCCGCCGCTTCCACGCGATGCCGGCGGTCGGCAATGCGCTTTTCGACTTCGTAGATTTCCTGATCGGGAGGAATCATTGCGGTGGTTCCGGCTCACGGCCGCGCAGCTGACGCAGCAGCGCGGTGAACGGAAGCTCCTTGGAAAGCGTGATGGTGAACCAGGCGAGCGCGCCGGCGCCGACGAGATTCAGAACGGCGGCGATGGCGAGCGCGATCGGCCACGACGCGCCGTGCCCCCAGGCGAAGACGATCGCCGCGGCGACGAGCGTGACCCAGGAGGTCACGATCAGGACGGCCGCGACGAGCACGCACCCGAGGATCCAGGCGAGCCGGATCGCCGCGCGGCGCGCGTCGAGCACCGTGAGCTCGGCATAGTCGGCGACGAGCTGGCGCCCCTCGCCGAGCAGGCGACCGACGACATCGGCGAGGCTCGGCGCGGTGCGCCGAGCTGCCGGCTGTGTGACAGCCACGGCGCGTTAGCGGCGGCGCGTGATCACGTGCAGCAGATAACCCGCGGCGAGCGCGATGCCGAGCGCCTGCAACGGCTTCTCGCGCACATATTCACGCGCCGTGTCGAGCCAGTCTTCGTGCATCGACATCAGCTCCTCGCCTTTGGCGCTCATGCGCCCGGCGTAGTCGCTCGCGACCGACGCCGCGCGGTCGATTGCCTTGTGGGCCGACTGGCTCACTCGATCGATGTTGTCTTCGCTTTGCCGCTTCGTGGTTTCAGCCATGGTGTCTCCGTGAAAAAGTCCGGTTGAGAAAGAGCAATGTCTATACCCGTCGGCGGCGCGCAGCCGGTACGTCGCTCGGGCTGCCGCGGCGCTCGGTGTCCTTTAGCCCGCGCTCCACGTCGCGCTCGCCCTTGAGAATTCGCTTTCGGCGCAGAAACCGGCTCTTCACCGGAACGCGCTGCGGCCGTTCGCTCTTCACGCGGCGTCGCGGTGCTCGTCATCGAAGTCGTTATCCGCCGGCCGGCGCTTTCCGGTGTCGTCGCTCTTGTAGGCGGCGAGCCGGTTGTAAAGGGTCTTCAGGCTGATACCGAGCATGTCGGCGGCTTTTCGCTTCGAGCCGCACTCGGCGAGCGTCGCTTCGATCAGGCGCCGGCTCACCTCTTCGAGCGTGCTGCCGACGCGCACCGAGAGAAGCGGCGCCGATTCTGGCTGCGCCACCGTCGCGGGCGCGAGGTTCGCATCGATCACTTCGTCGGCGAGGATGAATGCGCGCTGCACATAGTTCTTCAGCTCGCGCACGTTCCCCGGCCAGCTATGCGCATAGAGCGCGGCGATGGTTGCCGGTGCGAAAGTCTTCGAACCGTTTTCCTGCTGGTTCAGGCGGTCGAGGAAATGCTGCGCAAGAAGCTCGATGTCCGTGCCGCGCTCGCGTAACGGCGGCATGGACATCGGGAAGACGTTCAGGCGGTGGTAGAGATCCTCGCGCAGCTTGCCGTCGCTCACCGCCCCTTCGGGGTTTCGATTGGTGGCGCAGATGATCCGCACATCGGTGCTGATCGGGGTCGTGGTGCCGACCCGCATGAAGGTGCCGGTCTCGAGGACGCGCAAGAGCTTCACCTGCAGCTCCTGCGGTATCTCGGTGATCTCGTCGAGAAAGAGCGTGCCGCCGTGGCAGCGCTCGAAATAGCCTTTGTGCTGGCGATCGGCGCCGGTGAACGAGCCCTTTTCATGGCCGAAGAGCTCGCTTTCGATGAGCTGCGGCGAGACGGCACCGCAGTTGAGCGGCAGGAACGGCGCGCGCTTTCGCCGGCTCATCTCGTGCACGGTCTGCGCCGCGAGCTCCTTGCCGGTGCCCGATTCGCCCACGAGCAGCACGGTCGCCGAGGTCGGCGCGACGCGACCGAGCTGGTCATAGAGCTTTTGCATCGGCGGGCTCGAGCCGAGGAGGTGCCCATAGCGGCCGAGCTTGCGCAGCTCCTCGCGCAGCTCGCCGATCTCCGCGCGCAGCTCACCCGTGCGCGGCACGCGCTTCAGCATGGCGCGCAGCCTTTCCACATCGACGGGTTTGACGAGATAGTCGGTCGCGCCGAGACGCAGTGCCTGCACCGCGCTCTCGACGCTCGCATGACCGGTGATCAGCACGACTTCGGTCGAGTCGCGAGCCTCGAGATCGGCTACGAGCTCGATACCCTGTCCGTCCGGAAGCTGCAGATCGGTGAGCAGCACGTCGGGCTGCAGGCGCGACATGTGGATGCGAGCAGCGCGCAACGAATCGGCTTGCGCCACGGTGAACCCCTCGCCCTTGGCGAGCTCGGTGAGCCACTCCAGCGCTTCGGGGTCGTCGTCTACGAGCAGAAGATGCGGCACGGGGTGCCTCCAGAAAAGTAAGCCGGGTACCGTTTGCAAAACGCGTACCAAGCGCACGAATTTTGCTTTCGCCTATCGGCTCAAGCGCTTGCGAATTCGCCGCCAGACCCGACTGTCGCCTCGTGGCGTCAGTCGCTTGCCTTTTTTACGCATGGCACGGCGCCTGCATTAAGACAATCGCCGAGCCCGGCGCTGTCCGCGCACCCTCCCCTCCTCCCCACCGCGCGCACGTCGGGCTCGGCTTTCCGCATGACGTCGCCGTCATCAGGCGCGCGTAAGCGCGATGGGATGCCTATCGGTTCTCGTGATCATCGCCGACGCGCCAGAATGCATGCTGGTGAGTACACCTCGGTCGCGACGGCGTCGTGCTGGTCGGCACGATAGTCTTCTGAGACTACCTTCTTGACTGGGATTTCGCTTTCGCGGCTCGCACGCTCGAGCCGCCGGCGTGCGCGAGCTCGCGGAGGCCGACAAGGCCTTCGTCGCCCGACGGTCACTAGAAAAATACTTACTTCTTGCCGAGCGCGCGCCACATGGCTTGCGTGATCCCCTGGCGCGTTTTGTCGTAGTCGGCCCAGGGATCCTTTTTCAGCTTCGCCAGGCGCTCGGGCACGCTCTGCACCGTATGCACCGGCCGCAGATCCTCCTCGAGCGTGAGCTCGTTCCACGCAAGCGGCGTCGAGACGCCGGCGCCGGGCCGCGCGCGCGCCGAGAAAGCCGAAACCGCGCTCGCCGTCTCCGAGTTGCGCAGATAGTCGACGAACACCTTGTTCTCGCGCCGGTCCTTCGCCACCTTCGCGGTGAAGAGCGAGGGCTCGGCGCGCACCAGGAACTCGGCAATGAG
>JBHELS010000049.1:0-2975 GCA_046263015.1 Burkholderiales bacterium
GAGAGGAAAAGCCGGTCGCGGACCAAGTCCTTCACCGCCATGTCATGCTCGAAAGACCAGCCGAGGTCACCCTGCAGGAGGCCCGAGAAACCGCGCTCGGCCGGCCAGAGCCCTACCCATACGGCGTATTGCTCGACGAAAGGCTTGTCGAGCCCGTACTGCTGGCGCAGGAAGTCGACTTTCTCGAGCGCTGCGCTGTCGCCCTGGCTCTTCAGCTCGGCGATCTGGTTCGAGAGGAAATCCCCCGGCGGCAGCTTGATGATGCCGAACGTGATGAAGCTGATCACAAGGAGCGTCGGAATCATGATCAGCACGCGACGGATCGTGTAGCGCAACATCAGCGGAACCAGAAGGTGTCGGGTCGGTAAATGCCGAAGAAAGCGCCCGGGTCCCAGTTGTAGAAGCCTTCTTTGGGCACGTTCACCAGGCGCTCACGCGCCACCACCGGCTGCGGCACGCCGGCGACGATGCCGATCACGAACTGCTCCTCGGCGTGAATGTGCAGCATCTCGTGCCAGATGGCGGCGCGCTCGTCGCTCGACGGCGCCCTCGCCCAGCGGCGGTAAAGATCGGCGAGCTGCTCGACCTCCGGCATGTCGGGTGCCTCGCCCATCTTGCGGCCGGTCTCGTAGTACTGGCCGAACTTCGGCCATTGCAGCTGCAACTGGCTGGTCGGCGCGAGCTCATCGGGCGAGCTTTCGGCGGTCGGCAGCCCGTTCTCGAGGCCGCTCCAGATCGACATCAGCGTCTCACCGGCGAAAATGCGGTTCCTGAACGCCTCCCGCTGCGAGGGCTTGCTGTAGAGCTTGATGCCGACCTCGCGCCAGGTCTCGCGCACGAGCTCGAGCACATCGGTCTGCTCGGTGCTTTCGCCGGCCGTCTCGACGATGATTTCGAGCGGTCGGCCATCGGGCAGCTTCCGGATGCCGTCTCGCCCGCGCTTTAGCCCGATCTGGTCGAGGAGCTGGTTCGCCGCTTTTCGGTCGTAGCGCGCCCAGGCGCTACGGTATTCCGGCCGATAGAGCGGGCTCGCCTCGAGCACGGTGTTGTTCGCCTCGATCGCGAGACCGAAGTACAGCACCTGGTTGACGAGCGAGCGATCGATGGCGAGCGACAGTGCGCGGCGAAAGCGCGCGTCGCGCAGCAGCGCGCGCCACACCGGGTCGTTGGTGTTGAGATTCGGGAAAAGCGCGACGTGCGAGCCGCGCCCCGGTCGCCATAGCAGCGTGCGATAGCCATTCTGCTTCTCGCCCTGCTTGAGGAACGTGTAGTTGTTGAAGTTAAGGTCGCGCGCCTGGAGGTCGGCATCGCCGGCACCGGTCTTGGCGGGAATAAGTTTCGGATCGGCCACCGCAAGCACAAATCGATCGATGTAGGGAAGCTGCCGGCCGCGCTCGTCGACGCGGTGAAAATACGGATTCCTTACCGCGACGAAGCGGTCGGCCGGCAAGTGGGTGGTGTTGTGCCATGGCTGCAGCGACGGCAGGTCGGGGTTGTCGCCCTCGTACATGTTGTCCATGCGGTTATGCATCGCCGCCCAGCGGCGCCGCGCCGTGCCTTGGGCCTCCTCGCGCTGCACGCGAGCGGAATACTTCTTGTGGAACTGCTTAAGGTAGTGCGCCGGGCGGAAAACGAAAAGCGGCGAGGCGCCCGCCATGCGCGGCAGGAAGTGCGGGTTCGGCCGCGACCACGTGTAGCGAACCGTCGTCTCGTTCAGCACCTCGAATCGCGGCGGCTCGCCGCCCACCAGCATGTCGCGCGGCGGGCCGGAAGGACTGAGCTCGAGATTATTCGCCACGTCTTCCCAGTAATAGCGGAAATCCTCGCTGGTGAACGGCTCGCCGTCAGACCAGCGGTGGCCCCGGCGCAGGTGCAGCGTGAAAATCCGCCCCTCCTCGACTTCCAGCGACTCGAGGATGTCGGGGACGATGTTGAGTTGACGGTCGTAGCCGACGAGCCGCGCATAGCCATAGATGGTGAAGAGCCGCGTATCGCGGCTGCGACCGGCGAGCGTATTCAGCGTGCCGCCATAGCGGCCGGGGGAAGTGCCCGCCTCGCCCAGCGGCACGACGAGCGGGTTTTGCGGCAGGCGCTTGTCGACCGGCGGCAGTTTCCCGGCCTTCACTTTTTCGGCGAGCAACGGCGGCTCGATATACGCCCGCGCCGTCCCCGCCAGCAAGCACAAGCCGAAGAGCAGGGACAGCTTCACGCGCGCGCGCGCACGAGGTGCGCGTTGCCGAGGTCGAGCATGCCGGGGCAGCGGCCTTCCGCGATGCGAAACTCGCTCGACCAGGCGGCGGGATCAGAGGCCTTGCCCTGCATGAGCGCATCGAAGTCGAGCTTGCGATCGAGATTCGGATCGGGCACCGCGGCGAGGAGCGCCCTGGTATAGGGATGCCGGGGATTGCGGAAAAGCTCCGCCGCCGGCGCGAGCTCGACCACGCGCCCCGCGCACATCACCGCGATTCGGCCGGCGAGGTAGTTCACGACGGCGAGGTTATGCGAGATGAAGATATAGGTGAGGTTGAGCGCCTGGCGCAGATCGCGCAGGAGATTCAGCACCTGCGCCTGCACCGAGACATCGAGCGCCGATACCGGCTCATCGAGGAGCAGGAGCTCCGGGCCGAGCGCAAGCGCGCGTGCGATGCCGAGGCGCTGGCGCTGGCCGCCCGAGAAGCTGTGCGGGTAGCGCCGCAGGAATCGGACGTCGAGGCCGACGAGCGCAATCAGCTCCTTCACCCGCTGGAAGCGCTCGTCAGCGTCGCCGATCCGGTGAATGACGAGCGGCTCGCTCACGAGCTCGTAGGCCGTCATGCGCGGATTGAGCGAGCTGAACGGGTCCTGGAATACGAACTGCACCTTGCGCCGGTAGGCGAAAAGCGCCTGCCGCTTGAGCGAGAGGACATCCTTCGCCACGCCATGATCGTTGAAGACGATCGAGCCCGCGTCCGGCGTCACGGAGCGCAGGATCATGC
>JBHELS010000050.1:0-16842 GCA_046263015.1 Burkholderiales bacterium
CATGCCGAACCTCAAGATCAGCTACCAGCTTGTCACCTCGGCCAACCGCATTCCGCTGATTGCCAACGGCACGGTCGACCTCGAGTGTGGCTCGACCACCAATAACAACGAGCGCCAGCAGCAGGTGGCCTTCACCAATACGTACTTCATTCCGGCGAACCGCTGGGCGTTCAAGAAATCGGCGAAGCTCGACGGCCTGAACGCCCTCAAGGGCAAGACCATCGTGTCGACCGCGGGCACGAGCAACATCAAGCTCATCACGCAGCTGAATAGCGAGAAGAATCTCGGCATGAACATCATCTCGGCCAACGGGCATCCGGAGGCTTTCCAGATGGTCGAGACGGGGCGCGCCGCGGCCTTCGTGATGGACGACATCCTGCTCGCGGGGCTCATCGCCAACGCGCGCAAACCCTCGGACTACGCGATTTCCAAGGAATACCTGTCGCTCGAGCCGTACGGCGCGATGCTGCGCAAAGACGACGCGGCGTTCAAGAAGCTCGCCGACGATGCCACCGCGCAGCTCTACAAATCCGGCCGCATCAACGCCCTTTACGAAAAGTGGTTCATGAAGCCGATCCCGCCGCGCAATATCACGCTTCACGTGCCGATGAGCGAGCCGCTGAAGAGAGTGTTCGCGAAGCCGACATCCTCGGGCGATCCAAACGACTATAAATAGCCGCTAGCCGGTCGTCGTCACGCGAGGCTTGGTTCTCTCGAGACTGCGTGAACTACAACTGGCACTGGAAGATTCTGCTGGAGACCGAGCCCGGCGGCACCGGCTCGTACCTCCACTACCTGGTCGTCGGCCTCGGCTGGACCCTCGCCACCGCGGCGGCGGCCTGGGTCATTGCCCTCCTCATCGGCGCGTTCGTCGGCACGGTGCGCACCACCAGCGCCCGCTGGGCGGTGCGCACCGGCAATCTGTACGTCGAGATCTTCCGCAACATTCCGCTCATCGTGCAGATGTTCCTGTGGTTCTTCGTGGTCCCCGAACTGCTGCCGGAGCGCCTCGGCGATTGGATCAAGCAGATGCCGCCGCCGTGGAGCTCGTACATACCGGCCGTGCTGTGCCTGGGCATCTTCACCTCGGTGCGCGTCGCCGAGCAGGTGCGCGCCGGCATCAATTCGCTGCCACGCGGCCAGCGCATGGCGGCGACCGCGCTCGGGCTTACGCAGGCGCAGGCATACCGCTTCGTCATCTTGCCGCAGGCCTTGCGCATCGTGCTGCCACCGCTCACCTCCGAGTCGATGAACATCATCAAGAACTCGTCGGTGGCGCTCACCATTGGGCTGCTCGAGCTCACCGGCCGCGCTCGCGCCATGCAGGAGTTCAGCTTCCGGGTGTTCGAGGCCTTCAGCGCCGCGACGGTCATCTACCTGCTCACCAACCTGCTCGTCGTGCTGCTGATGCGAGCGCTGGAGAGCAAAGTGCGCGTGCCGGGGCTTATTGCCGCGGGCGGTGCGCCGCAAGCGGGGCACTGATGGAAGGCTTCGATTTCGACGTCATCCGCCGATCGCTCGGCTATCTCTTCCGCGACGGCATGACCTTTACCATCACCCTCACGCTCATCGCCATGACGGGCGGCATCGTTTTCGGAACGCTCCTCGCGATGATGCGGCTCTCGGCGTTCAAGCCGCTCTCGTGGCTCGCGGGCGCCTACGTGAATTTCATGCGCTCGATCCCGCTCCTGCTCGTCATCTTCTGGTTCTTCTTCCTCGTACCGTACATCGGCGCCTGGGTCATCGGCTCGGCCCAACCGATCAAGGTCGGCGCGTTCTACTCGGCGGCCATTACCTTCACCATGTTCGAGGCGGCGTATTACTGCGAGATCATGCGCGCCGGCATCCAATCCATCGCGCGCGGACAGGTGTGGTCGGGCTACGCGCTCGGCCTCAATTACTGGCAGACGATGGGTCATATCGTGCTGCCGCAGGCGTTTCGCAACATGGTGCCCGTGCTTCTCACCCAGACGATCATCCTTTTCCAGGACACGTCGCTCGTCTACGTAATCTCGGCCACCGACTTTTTTGGCGCGGCGTCGAAGGTCGCGAACCGCGACTACCGCCTCGTAGAGATGTACACCTTCGTCGCGGTGGTGTACTTCATCATCTCCTATGCGCTTTCGCTCATGGTCAAGCGGCTGCAAAACAGGATTGCGGTGATCCGATGATTTCGATTCGCCAGATCAGCAAGTGGTACGGCAGCTTCCAGGTGCTCACCGACTGCTCGACCGAGGTCGCGAAAGGCGAGGTGGTGGTGGTGTGCGGACCCTCGGGCAGCGGCAAGTCGACGCTCATCAAATGCGTGAACGGCCTCGAGCCCTTTCAGAAAGGCGAGATCGTGGTCGAGGGCACGTCGGTCGGCGATCCGAAGACCAACCTGCCGAAGCTGCGCGCGCGCATCGGCATGGTGTTCCAGAACTTCGAGCTCTTTCCGCACATGACCGTGACGCAGAACCTGACGCTCGGCCAGACGAAGGTTCTGGGACGTAGCGGGGCGGAAGCGCGCGAGAAGGGGCTGAAACTCCTCGAGCGCGTGGGGCTGCTCGCGCACAAGGACAAGTATCCGGGTCAGCTTTCCGGCGGCCAGCAGCAGCGCGTCGCCATCGCGCGCGCCTTATCGATGGATCCGATCGCCATGCTCTTCGACGAGCCGACATCGGCGCTCGACCCCGAGATGATCAACGAGGTGCTCGACGTCATGGTCGAGCTTGCTCGTGAGGGCATGACCATGATGGTGGTGACGCACGAGATGGGCTTTGCCCGCAAGGTCGCGCACCGCGTCATATTCATGGATGCGGGCCGCATCGTCGAGGACGCGAAAAAGGAGGATTTCTTCGGCACGCCGCGCTCGGAGCGGGCGCAGCTTTTTCTCTCGAAGATCCTGCAGCACTAGAGAAACACCCGGCTTATTTGCGCTCGACGCGCTCGCGCATTGCGGCCGAGAGGCGGTACTCGGGAAATGCGCGACGGAATTCGGCCAGCTCTTTGTCCGCCTCGGCGTGCCTGCCGCGGCTGCGGAGCTCCGCGATGCGCTCGAGCCATGGCTCCGGTTTTTCAGGCGCTGCGGCCCGCAGTCGAGTCGCCGCGTCTAGCCGCGCGGCCTCCGCGGGCCGTGCATCATTCGCTTCCGGGCGTGCCGCAGCGCTTGCCGGCGCCTTCGATTCGTACGCCGGACCCGGCGTGACGGCGCCCCGCAATTCGCGTTCTAGCCTGAGTGGCGTGCCCACGTCCGGCTCGCGATGCCCCGGCTCCAAATGCCATGTCAGCGCGACGGCGAACACAACCACCGCCGCCGCGGCGAGCGAGTAGTACCACCGTCGGCGCGCGGGCGGCGCCGACATGCGCCGGGCCACCGTAAGAACGCCGTTGTCGAGCTCGCGGGAGGGCTCGAGCGCCTCGAGCGCGCGGTAGTGCTGCGAGATTTTCGGCTCGAGTCCCTCAGCCATGCTCGATTGCGGCCTTCAGCTTGGCCATCGCATAACGTAGCCGGCTCTTCGCCGCTTCCTCGTTGCTATGCGTCGCCACGGCGATCTCGGCGACGCTCAGCCCGCCTTCCTCGTGCAATAGGAATGCCTCGCGCTGGAGCGCGGGAAGCGCTTCCAGCGCCGCCGCGAACCGGGCGAGCGACTCCCGCGAGCGCATGGCTTCCGAAGGATCGCCGTGCGCGGCGACAGCATCCTGGCCCTCGAGCGCGACAAGCGTCAGGCCGCGCTTTCGCCAATGGTCCACAAGGTGGTGGTGCGCGATGGTGTAGAGCCACGTGCTGAACTTCGCCTTCGGCGCGTACCGCAGTCGCGCTTCGATGACGCGCATCCAGATCTCTTGGAAGAGCTCCTCGCCCGCCGCGCGGCTCTTCACGCTGCGCAGCACGAAACGGTAGAGGCGGCCGCGGTGGCGCCGATACAGGGTCTCGAACGCCGCGGCATCGCCTGCCTTGTACGCAAGCATCAGGTCTTCGTCCGCGGCCTCCATGGCGCGCGATTATCGCGGCTGGCGCGCAAAGGTGCAGATCGCGAGACAGGTCAAGCGCGCCGTTCGCTTTGGTCCTCATGCGGAATGAAACGATCGGCGGCGCGCGCGGGGTTAAGGCAACGCGTCGCGATTTCTGCTACATCGCTCGAGCCACCACCGCCACGCGCGCTCGCGTAGAATTCGCCGCTTCTCGGCTCCTGGGCGAACCAACAATGAAGAAGCCGTTTCCGATTCCGGTGCGCGTGCGCTATGCGTGCTCCAAGTGCCCGGCCTACTGCTGCAGCTATCCGGAAATAGAGGTGACGCGGCGGGACATCGAGCGGCTCGCGAGGCATTTCGAGCTTGGCTACCGCGATGCCGAGGAGCGCTTCACCAAGGTCGATCCGAAGGAGAAGGTGCGGCTTCTGCGGCACCAGCAGGACACGGTATTCGCCACCGTTTGCATGTTCCTCGACCGCAAGACGCGCCGCTGCACCGTCTACGAATCACGCCCCGGCGTGTGCCGCGACTATCCCGACAGCAACCGCTGCGGCTACTACGATTTTCTGCGCTTCGAGCGCGCCCACCAGGCGGACCCGGACTTCATTGCTTTGACTTGAGCGCGTTCTCGCGGATGGCGCGGAGCGTCGTCGCGGGAGTGATGGCGTCCGGATCGATGCGAAGCTCGATGAGCGCTGGCTTGCCGGCACTCCAGGCACGCTCGAACGCCGGCGCGAACTCGACCGTGCGGGTCACGGTCTCGCCATGCGCGCCGAAGGCGCGCGCATAGGCGGCAAAGTCGGGGTTCCGGAGCTCGGTGCCGTAGACGCGTCCCGGGTACTCGCGTTCCTGGTGCATGCGGATCGTGCCGTAAATGCCGTTGTTGACCACCAGTGCGACGAAATGCGCCCCGTATTGCACGGCGGTCGCGAGCTCCTGCCCGTTCATCAGGAAGTCGCCATCGCCGCAGAGCGCGATTGCCGGGCGCCGTGGCTCGACGATCTTCGCGGCGATGGCCGCCGGAAAGCCGTAGCCCATGGAGCCGTTCGTCGGCCCGAGCTGCGTGCGAAACCCCTTGTAGCGGAAATGCCGGTGCAGCCATCCCGCGAAGTTGCCGGCGCCGCTCGCGACCACCGTGTCCTCGGGTAGCCGCTCCGAGAGCCATTGAATGACCTCGCCGTAGTGCAGCTCGCCCGGCATCGGACGCGGCGCGGTCCATTCCAGGTAGCTGGCACGCAGTTTTTGCGTGTCTTCTCGCCAGGCGGGTTTTGCGAATGACAGAGGTTCGAGCGCCTGCACGAACTGCGCATAGCCCGAGTTGATGGCGAGCGTCGGACGGTACACGCGCCCGAGCTCCTCCGCTCCCGCGTGCACATGGATTAGCGTCTGCCTGGGCGCGGGAACCTCGACGAGCGTATAGGCGCTGGTCGTCATTTCTCCGAGCCGCGCGCCGATCACGAGCAGCACGTCTGCGGTCCTGATGCGCTCGGCGAGCTTCGGATTAATGCCGATGCCGACATCGCCCGCGTAATGGCTGCTTCGATTATCAAAAAGATCCTGGCAGCGGAAGGAGGTCCCGGCCGCGAGCCCGTTCGCCTCCACCCAGCGCTCCAAGCGCATGCAGGTATCGCGGTCCCAGCCGCCGCCGCCGAGCAATACGAACGGGCGCTCCGCTCCCTCGAGCAGTTGCGACACGCGCGCCATTTCGGCGCTCGAGGGCGACGCGCGCACGGTGTGGTGCTTCGCGACGTCGGCAACCGCCGCCTCGGCGAAAAGCGCGTCCTCTGGCAGTGCCAGCACCACCGGGCCGGGACGCCCTGCGACCGCGGCATGGAAAGCATGGCTGACGTATTCAGGAATGCGCTCGACGCGATCGATCTGCGCCACCCATTTCGCCATCTGGCCGTACATGCGGCGATAGTCGATTTCCTGGAACGCCTCGCGCTCGGCGAACTCGTTCGGTACCTGGCCGATGAAAACCACCATTGGCGTCGAGTCCTGAAAGCCGGTGTGCACCCCGATCGCGCCGTTGCTCCCGCCGGGGCCGCGCGTCACGAAAAGCACGCCCGGCTCGCCGGTGAGCTTGCCGTACGCCTCGGCCATGTAGGAGGCGCCGCCTTCCTGTCGGCAGACGATGAACCTGATCTGCTCGCGCAGATCGTGCAGTCCGTCGAGCACCGGCAGGTAGCTCTCTCCCGGGACCCCGAAGGCGATGCGCACGCCTTGCGCGGCGAGCGCGTCGGCGAGGATGCGGCCGCCGTGGCGCGTCTTGAGATCGGGTTTCATGCCGTCACCTTGTCGAAGGCGCGGCGCAAAGCCGCGCAGCATTGGGCGACGGCCGCATTCGCCGTATCGAGCACTCCGCCGAAAAGGAGGAAGCCATGCACCATATCGGCGTACTCGCGGTATTCGACCTCTACGCCCGCGTCGCGCAACTTTTCCGCGTACGCCCGGCCTTCGTCGAGGAGCGGGTCGTAGCCCGCGGTCAGCACGAACGCGGGCGGCAGGTTCGCATGGCTCTTCGCGAGCAGCGGCGAGGCGCGCGGCTCGGTCCAGTCGCGCTCGCTCGGCAGGTAGTGGCGCCGAAAATAGTGAATGGCATCCCGCGTCAGCAGATAGCCCTGCGCATTGCGCTCGTGCGACGCGGTCGCGCAGCGTTGATCTGTCGCCGGGTAAACCAGAAGCTGAAAGGCAATCGCGGGCGCGCCGGCATCGCGCGCAAGCAGGCTGACCACCGCCGCGAGGTTGCCGCCCGCGCTGTCGCCGCCGACGGCAATGCCCCGCACATTGAGCTCCGCGGCATGCTCGGCCACGTAACGGGTGGCGGCGAGGCAATCATCCACCGCCGCAGGGAACGGATGCTCGGGCGCGAGCCGATAGTCGACCGAGAAAACGGCGCAGCGCGCACCGAGCGCGAGCTCGCGGCAGAGCACGTCGTGCGTGTCCACATCGCCGATCGTCCAGCCGCCGCCATGGAAATAAACGAGCGCGGGCAGCACCCCCTCCGCTACCGGGCGATAGAGCCGCAATGCGAAATTCGGCAAAGCGAGCAGGCGCACCTGCGCTAGTGCGGGCGCGCTCGGCGCGAGCGCGGCGCGCGTGTCGCGATAAATGCGGCGGGCGACGAACGGCGAAACGGTGTGATAGAGCGGCAGCGGGGAGCGCGCGACGCGCTCAAGGAGCGTCTGCACCTGCGGGTGCAGCGTCTGCCGGTGCAATGTCATTTGGCGGCCGCGAGCATGGTTTTCAGGCGCTCGACGAAGAACGGCGCGCATTTCATGATGCGCGTCTCCTGGCGCTCCATGAGCGGGCGAACCTTGGTCAGGTACGCCTGCCAGTCCGCATCCGCGGACATCCCCGCGCGGCAGCGATCGCGCTGGTCGAGGCTCTCGTAGGCCCACATGTGCACGATCATGTTGAGGCCGCCGACTTCGGTGAAGTAATAGCCCACCATATGCGGCAGGTGCTTCAGCTGCACCTTCATGCCGTCGTTCTGGTAATGCCGCAGATACTCCGGCACCGCGCCGATCTTTAGCGTGTACATGCGTTCTTCGACGAACATGAGGGACTCGCAAACCAACGGGAAAAGAGGCGTTCGATTATAGTGACTGGCACCATGGACGACATCAATACGCTGCGGCGCATCCTGCGCGAATCGCGCACCCTCGCGGTCGTCGGCCTCTCGGGCGACTGGTACCGGCCAAGTTACTTCGCTGCCAAGTACATGCAGGAGCATGGCTACCGCGTGATTCCGGTGAATCCCAAATATCCCGAGATCCTCGGAGAAAAATGCTATCGCTCGCTGCGCGAGATCCCGGAGAAGGTGGATATCGTCGACGTCTTCCGCAAGAGCGACGATGTGATGCCGATCGCCGAGGACGCGATCGCCATCGGCGCCAAAGTCCTGTGGCAGCAGCTCGGAGTGAAGAACGAGGCGGCCGCCGCCAAAGCGCGCGCCGCCGGTCTCGAAACGGTCATGGACCGGTGCGTGAAGATCGAGCACGGGCGGCTCTTCGGCGGCCTCAACTGGGTGGGCGTCAACACGCGCGTCATTTCGGCGAAAAGGCCGCGCTGGCTCGCCTATTGACGGCACGACTGGAGTATTCTCTCGCCATGGGGAGGACGCTGAGGCTAAGCGAGGGGCGGTTCGGCCGGCTGGTGTTAGCCGAGCTCGCGATCGGTGATTGCGTCGAGGCGAAGGACGAGCCGGTGATCGTCCTGCAAAGCCGCTACGACGCCGTGTTCTTCCTCAATCCAGGTGAAGCGCACGCGAGCGCCGGTCCCACCCGGGTGCTCGCGCTTCATGCGGCTCGTGAATGGCTGCAGTCGTCCTTCCCGGCGGTGTTCGAGCCGCGCGACGGACGACCGTTTACGCAGGCGAGCGGAAAGATCACGCCGCGGATTCGGCAGCTCGCCGACGCGCTCGACGTCGAAGTGGTGAACGACAGATTTCTCTCTCCGGAACGGCTCGAATTCATGCTGCAGGAGCTTCTGCTCTCCATCTTCGAGGCGTACTTCGCCCGGCGGCGCACTTCGTCGCGGCTCTGGCGCGGCTCGCGCTTCGAGGACCTGCGCATCCGGCGCGCGATCGCGCTGCTACGCGAGCGTCGCAACAAAGAGCTCAGCATGAACGAAGTGGCGAGCGAGGTGGGTCTCTCGCGCTCCCGGTTCTACGACCTCTTCCACCTCTGCACCGGGTTTTCGCCGCGCACGTATCTCGACATGTTGTGCGTGGAAACGGCGATTTCGCGCCTCTCCTCGGGACGCGGCAAGATCGCCGAGGTGGCGGCCGAGCTCGGCTTTTCCGCGCAGAGCAATTTCACGCGCTTTTTCCTTAACCAGGTGGGCGTGCCGCCCTCGGAATACCGCCGCGCGACCAGCACGCCACCCGAAGAGCCTGCACGCAACGCCGATCCCAGCGCGCCGCGCTAGCGCGCGAATTCCGCCCGCCCGGCGGGGCATTGCCGCCTGTCGCCCCGCTATCCTTACGAATGGCTAGCTGAGAGCGCGCTATGGCAGACCGCAAATTCGGCTTTGAAACGCTGTGCCTGCACGCCGGGCAGATTCCGGACCCGGCGACCGGTGCGCGCGCCGCGCCGATCTACCAGACGACCTCGTTCGTCTTCGATTCGGCGGAACACGCCGCGAGCCTCTTCAACCTGCAAACCTTCGGTAACGTGTACACGCGCATCTCAAACCCGACGGTGGCGATGTTCGAGGAGCGCATGGCGGCGATTGAAGGCGGCCGCTCGGCGCTTGCGTGCTCGACCGGCCAGGCAGCCGAGGTGACGGCGATACTCACCCTTTGCACGGCCGGCGACCACATTGTCTCGGCATCGACGCTCTACGGCGGCACGCATACGCTGCTCAACGTCAATCTGAAAAAGCTCGGCATCGAGACGACCTTCGTCCCGCCCGACGAGCCGGAGAGCTTCCGGCGAGCGCTGCGCAAAAATACGAAGCTCCTCTACGCCGAGACGCTCGGCAACCCGCTCATCAACTTGGTCGATATCGAGGCGCTCGCGCGCATCGCGCACGAAGCCGAGATCCCGCTGATGGTGGACAACACCGTGCCCTCCCCGTACCTCTGCCGGCCGATCGAGTGGGGCGCGGACATCGTCGTGCATTCGGCAACCAAGTACATCGGCGGCCACGGCACGACCATGGGAGGCGTGATCGTCGAGTCGGGAAAATTCAACTGGGGCAATGGAAAATTCCCGGAATTCACATCGCCGTCTCCCGGATACCACGGCGTCATCTTCCACGAGACCTTCGGCGACTTCGGCTACACGATGAAGGCGCGCATGGAGATCATGCGGACCTTCGGGCCGGCCCTCTCGCCGATGAACGCGTGGCTGCTCCTGCAGGGCCTCGAGTCGCTGCACGTGCGCATGGACCGGCACTGCGAGAATGCCCTCGGCGTCGCCCGGTTCCTGCGCGAGCATCCGCGCGTCGCCTGGGTCAACTATCCGGACCTTGCCGAGAACAAATATCACCCGCTCGCGAAAAAGTACCTGCCCAAGGGCGCCTCCGGCCTGCTCAACTTCGGCGTCAAGGGCGGAGCGAAGGCCGGCGAGCGCTTCATCGAGGCGGCCCAGTTCATGAGCCATCTCGCCAACATCGGCGATGCGAAGACGCTGGTCATCCATCCGGCCTCGACGACGCACCGCCAGCTCGATGAAGCCGATCTCGCAAAAGCCGGGGTCACGCCAGACATGGTCCGGATGTCCGTCGGCATCGAGACGCTCGACGACATCTTGTGGGATATCGATCAGGCGCTCGGCGCGAGTGCCAATGCGTAACGCGAGGCAGCGAAGGCAATGATCAGCTACCAAATCGTCGAGCACGGCCGGCCGCTGCAGCGCATGGCGACCGAAACGCCCAAGCCGCAGGGCAGCGAAGTGCTCGTGCGCGTGACGCGCGCCGGCGTGTGCCACTCGGATCTGCACATCTGGGAGGGCTACTTCGACCTCGGCGGCGGCAAGCGCTTCTATGTGAAGGAGCGCGGCTGCGTGCCGCCCTTCACGCTCGGCCACGAGCCGCTTGGCGTGGTCGAAGCGCTCGGCCCGCGGGCGCGCGGCGTGAAGCGAGGCGACAAGCGGCTCGTTTTCCCATGGATCGGCTGCGGCAAGTGCGCCGTTTGCAAAGCGGGGCAGGACAACTACTGTGTCTCGGGCAGTCGCATACTCGGGGTGAACCGCAATGGCGCGTACGCCACGCACATGCTCGTGCCGGACGCCAAGTATCTGCTCGACGCGAGCGGCATCGACGACGGCTTCGCCGCGACGCTCGCATGCTCTGGCCTCACGGCGTACAGCGCATCGGCGAAGCTGCCGCCACTCGCGCGCGAAGACCGCGTGGCGGTGATCGGCTGCGGCGGTGTCGGTCTCGCCGGCGTGGCGGTGCTGCGCGCAAAGGGGGTGAAAAACATCATCGCCTGCGACGTCGACCCTGCGAAGCTCGCCACGGCAGCGAAGCTCGGTGCAACCGCGGGGGTCGATACGCGCGCGCCCGAGGCCGCGGGCAAGCTCGCCGGCCTCGCGGGCGTGATCGATTTCGTCGGCACGCCGGTGACTGCGGCGCTTGGCATCGCTGCGCTTCGTAAGGGCGGGCGCTATGTGCTCGTGGGTTTGCACGGCGGCGAGCTCGTCCATGCTCTTCCGCCGATTGCGCAACGCGCGATCGGTATCGTCGGTTCGTATGTCGGCAACCTCCAGGAGTTAAAAGAAGTGGTGACACTCGCGAAGAAAAGGAAGCTCAAGCCACTGCCGGTGAGCACGCGCCCGGCGAGCGAAGCGAATGCGGCGCTCGAGGATCTCAAGGCCGGCCGAGTGCTCGGCCGGGTGGTGCTCGACTTCGAGGCTCTCGCGCTATGAGCGGCCCCGACCGTAGCGGGAAGATGATGCGCGCGCTGCGCAATGTCGACGGCCGCCCGAACGCGCGCCTCATGTGGCCGCCACCGCCGCATTACGAGTACCAGGGCGAGCCGCCGCAGCAAGGCGAACCGGCGCTCCTCACGTTCGCCGACGGCGGCAAGGCGAGCGGGCTCCTGCAGACATTCCTGCCCGAGCACGAGATCCTCAAGTTCCTGCCGGAAAACGGACGAAAGCCACTCACCGTCGCGTTCTCGAACCTGCTCAGCGTGCAGCTGCTAGAACCGGTCCAGATCGAGGTGCACACACTGCCGGAGGGCGTGGGACTGCACGCGCCCTCCGAGCGGCAGCCTTTCGCGGTGACCCTCGCCGACGGCACCGTATTGGAAGGCGAGACGGCCGGCCATGTGCAGACGGCTTTCGGACTTTTCATTTTCTTGCCGCACCCGAGCGCGCCAGGGGTCATGCGCTGGTTCATGCCGGCGCACGCCGTGCGCGACAGCACGATGGGCAAGCCGATCGGCCAGATGCTGATCGACGAGGCGGCGGCTTCCGCCGAAACGATCTCGGAAGCACTTGAGCACCAGAAGCAGCTGCGCTCGCGCCGGCTGGGGGAATACCTGACCGCGCACCAGATCGTATCGCCGGACCAGCTCGCCGCCGCGCTCAAGGCGCAACGTGCGCAGCCGACGCAGAAGCTCGGCGAGACGCTGGTCGAGCTCGGCTTTCTCACACAGGCCGAGCTCGAAGAGGCGCTCGCCATTGAAGCGCGCGACCGCACCGTGCCGCTCGGTCAGATCCTCGCCGAGATGGGCGTCATCGACATGGAGGTGGTGCACAGCGTGATGGCGAAGAAGCTCGGCATCCCGGTGGTCGATCTGCGCAAGTTCCGGCCGATGCCCGAGGCGCTGAGGCGCATCCCGGCGGCGATGGCGAAGCGTTATCGCGTCCTGCCGCTCGCCGAAGTCGAGATGGGCCTCGTAGTGGCGATCGAAGACCCGATGCGCATGGACCGCCTGGAAGAGGTGCGCTTCGTGGCAGGCACGAAGCTGATCCCGGTCGTCGCAGCGGCGAGCGAGATCTCTAGCGCGCTCGAAACCGTCTACGGCCAATCGGCAGAGCTCGAGTCTGCGGCGCGCCTCGGCGAGGAAAACCTCGATATCAGCGAGCTCACGCTTCGTTTGACGAACGAGGGGGGCCTCGAGGAATCCCCGCAGTCGCAGGCGCCGCCGACCGATAGCACCCTCGTCAAGCTGGTGAACAAGATAATCGTCGATGCGGTCGAGCAAAAAGCGTCGGACATCCATATCGAAGTCAATGCTGCCGGCAAGACGGTGCGCGTTCGCTTCCGCAAGGACGGCGCGCTCGTCAACTACCTCGACATCCCGGCGCGCTTTCGCAACGCCATCGTGTCGCGGCTGAAGGTCATGAGCCAGCTCGATATCTCGGAGCGGCGCAAACCGCAGGACGGAAAGATTAATTTCAAACGTTACGGTCCCCTCGATGTCGAGCTGCGTATTGCGACGATTCCGACCGCAAACGGCCTGGAAGACGTGGTGATGCGCGTGCTCGCCGCCGCGACGCCGAAGCCGGTCGAGGAGCTCGGTTTCGATCCGGAGGAGCTCTCGACGATCAAGCGGCTGATGTCCCGCCCGCACGGTCTGTTCCTGGTCTGCGGCCCCACCGGCTCCGGCAAGACGACGACCTTGCACTCGCTGCTCGGCCATCTCAATACGCCGGACGTGAAAATCTGGACGGCCGAGGATCCGATCGAGATCACGCAGGCAGGGCTGCGCCAAGTGCAGATGAACCCGAAAATCGGCTGGAGCTTTGCCGCCGCCATGCGCAGCTTCATGCGCGCCGATCCGGACGTCATCATGGTGGGCGAGATGCGCGACGCCGAAACAACCAAGATCGGCATCGAGGCATCGCTCACGGGGCACCTCGTGCTTTCGACACTGCATACGAACAGCGCCCCGGAGAGCGTCGTGCGCCTCCTCGACCTCGGCATGGATCCGTTCAATTTCGCCGACGCGCTGCTCGGGGTCCTCGCGCAGCGGCTCGTGCGGCGCCTGTGTCCGAATTGCCGCGTGAAGCACGAGCCGAGCATGCGCGAGATGGACGAGCTCGCTGTGGAGTATTGCGAAGGCACACCCCTCGAGCCGAAGACGGTGCTTGCGCGCTGGCGCCAGGAAAAGACGACGCTCTATCAGGCGAAAGGATGCAAGGACTGTGATCGCACGGGCTACAAAGGCCGGCTCGCGGTCTACGAATTGATGGCCGCCGATCCGTCGGTGAAGCGGCTGATACAGACGCGCGCACCGGTCGCGAAAATCGCGGAGGCGGCGCTCGCGAACGGCATGCGCACGCTCAAGCAGGACGGCATCAACAAGGTCTTGCGCGGGTTCACGGACATGCGCGAGGTCCGAGCGGTTTGAGCTTCCACTGGGCCAATCCGTACGCTTGGCCGCGAAAGCCGCTGCTCGCCGCCAACGCCGTCGCCACTTCGCAGCCGCTCGCCGCGCAAGCCGGCTTGCAGATGCTCGCCGAGGGCGGGACGGCGGTCGATGCGATCCTCGCAACCGCCATCACGCTGACGCTCGTCGAGCCGGTGTCGAACGGTATCGGCTCGGACGCTTACGCCATCGTTTGGGACGCGGGGAAGCTGAGCGGCCTGAATGCCTCCGGGCGCTCGCCGGCAGGCTGGTCGCTCGATTACTTCCGCGGCCAGAAGGCGGTGCCGGCGCGCGGCTGGAATTCAGTCAGCGTGCCGGGCTGCGTTTCCGCCTGGGTGGAGCTGCACCGGAAGTTCGGCCGGCTCCCCTTCGAGCGGCTTTTCGAGCGCGCGCTCCGCTATGGCCGCGACGGCTTCCTCGTCTCGCCGACCATCGCGGGCCAGTGGGCGAAGCAGGTGCCTGAGCTAAAAGCGCAGCCGGGCTTCGCCGAGGCGTTTCTGCCCCACGGCCGGACGCCCGCGCCCGGCGAGCGCTTCACCTGGCCCGCCCATGCGGACGCGCTCGAGCAGATCATGCGCTCGCGCGGCGAGGCGTTCTATGGCGGCGCCCTCGCCGAGAAGCTCGAGGCGCACGCGCGCAAGCACGGCGGGGCCCTGAAGGCGAGCGATCTTGCGGCGCATAAATCGGATTGGGTGACGACGCTCGAGATGAATTACCGCGGCTACACGCTGCACGAGATCCCGCCCAACGGGCAGGGCATCGTCGCGCTGATGGCGCTCGGGATGCTCGAGCACTTCGACCTGCGCTCGCATCCGGTGGACGGGCCGGACAGCGTGCACCTGCAGATAGAAGCGATCAAGCTCGCCTTTGCCGACGCCTGGCGCTACGTGGGCGACATCGATCACATGCAGGTCAAGCCGCACGCACTCCTCGAGCGCGACTACCTCAAATCGCGCGCGAAGCTGATCGACGCGAAGCGCGCGCAGCACTTCGGCGCGGGTGCGCCGGCGAAGGGCGGCACGGTGTATCTCACCGCCGCGGACGCGAACGGGATGATGGTGTCCTTTATTCAGTCGAACTACATGGGCTTCGGCTCGGGCGTGGTGGTCGACGGCATATCGCTGCAGAACCGAGCCGCAACCTTCGTGCTCGAACCCGGACACGCGAACTGCGTTGCCCCCAAGAAACGTCCTTACCAGACGATCATCCCCGGGTTCGTGACGCGCGCGGGTCAGCCGGTGATGAGCTTCGGCGTGATGGGAGGCACCATGCAGCCGCAGGGCCACGCGCAGGTCATGGTGCGCCTCGCCGATTACGGCCAGAGCCCGCAGGCGGCGTGCGACGGCCCGCGCTTTCGCTTCGTGCAGGACATGGACGTCAGCGTCGAGGAAGACCGCTTTCCGCAGGCGACCCTGGAAGAGCTCCAGCGCCGCGGCCATCGCATCGTAACGATCGACGATTACAACCAGTTTGGCAGCGCTCAGCTCATCTGGAAGCTTGAGGGCGGCTACTTTGTCGCGAGCGACCCGCGCCGTGACGGCCAAGCGGTCGGGTTCTAGCGATGCTAAAAATCTGGGGCCGCACGAACTCAGTCAACGTCAAGAAAGCGCTCTGGGCCGCCGAGGAGCTGGGTCTGCGCTACGAGCGGATCGAGGCCGGCATGCAGCACGGCGTCACGAAAACGCCCGAGTACATGCAGATGAACCCGAATTCGCTCGTGCCGACCATCGAGGACGACGGCTTCATTCTGTGGGAATCGCACACCATCGTGCGCTATCTCTGCGCGAAGCACGGCGCCGGCTCGCTATGGCCCACGGATCTGCGCGCTCGTGCGGACGCCGAGCGTTGGATGGACTGGGCATTCACCTTCCAGCGGGCGATGCGCGATGTCTTCTGGGGATTGGTCCGCACGCCCGCCGAGAAGCGCGATATGAAAGCGATCGAGGCCGGCCGCGAGCAGACCGCGAAGCTGCTGCCGGTGCTCGAGCAGACGCTCGCGAGCCGTAAATACGTCGGCGGCGCGAGCTTCACCATGGGTGACATCCCCATCGGCTGCGAAGTGCAGCGTTGGATGCGCGTGCCGGTCGAGCGGCCGAGCTCGCCGGCGGTCGAGGCGTGGTTCGAGCGGCTGCGCGAGCGCCCGGCCTACCGCAAGTTCGTCGATATTCCGCTCAGTTGAGTCGCGCGAGCAGGGCGTCGCGCTCGGCGCGGCCCTCGTGCGCGAGCTCTTTCGCGCGCGCGTAGAACGTATCGAGGTTTCCCGACGCGGCGAGCAGCCGCTCCAAGGACGGCACGAGCTCGTTGTAGAGCGCGATCGAGACGAGGAAAGCGTTGTTGGGCTCGGCCGGCACGATGTTGGGATACGCGGCGCGCAGCCGCTCGAACTCGCCGCGCTTTTGCTCGAGCGTCGCTTCGGCGGAAAGATTCATGGCGTAGATCGCCTTCAGGCGCTCACGCGTCTCCTTGATGCGCGCGGCGAGCTCGCGCTTTCGCTCCTGGCCCGTCTGAAAAGCGGCCAGCTCTTGCGCGCCGCCTTGCGATTGCAGCCAGCGCCGCACGCCCTCCTCCTCGACCACGACGGCGAACGACTCGTTGAACGTGGTGTCGTTCTTCGCGTAGACGAGCTGATGCGCGAGCTCGTGGAACACCAGCCGCGCGACCTGCGACTCCGGGTAGCGGATGAAGGTCGAGAGGAGCGGGTCATCGAACCAGCCGAGCGTCGAATACGCGAGCACGCCGCCCACATAGACGTCGTAGCCCTGTTGGCGCAGCTTCTCGGCATAGCGCTGGGCTGCGCGCTCCGAAAAGAAACCGCGGTAGGCGACGCAACCGGTGAAGGGGAAACATTCCTGGTGCGGCTCAACCGAGAATTGCGGCGCTGCGAATACGTTCCAGACCGCATAGCGGCGGTCGAGCTCGGCGTAGGAGGTATAGCTGGCGCTATTCGGAAGGTGCAGCTCGTGCGTCGCCAAGGCGCGAATGCGCTTCGCCGCCGCGAGGCGCGCCTTTAGATCGGGCGGCGTGGCCGGATCGGCGAGCCAGTCGCCGATCGGCCGCGC
>JBHELS010000051.1:0-12654 GCA_046263015.1 Burkholderiales bacterium
TCGCGTCGCTCACCGCGCTGATGCTCCTTTTCTTCATCGCATTCAACGTCCTCGAAGCGATGCTGCCGGCGCTCGTATCGCGCATGGCGCCGGCCCAGGGACGCGGCAAAGCCATCGGCGTCTACAACACGACACAAACGCTCGGCGTCTTCTTCGGTGGATTACTCGGCGGCTCGATCGCCAAGCAGGCGGGCAGCGCCGCCGTGTTCGCCGCCTGTGCCGTACTATCGGGGCTGTGGCTTCTTGCGGCGGCCGGCATGCGTGGGCCGCGGCGGGTCGTCAACGAACTTTCGAGTCTCACGTTTAGCATCGCATCGGGAGTTGATCTCGAAGGCCTGCGCGAAGCGCTCGCCGCCGTGCGCGGCGTACGCGAGGCCGAAGTGCTACCGGATGAGCGCATTGCGCGCCTGAAGGTGGTGCCGGAACAATGGGATGCATTGAGCGTGCGGAAGCTGGTAACCGGGGAGGTATGACATGGCATCGGTGAACAAGGTCATTCTGGTCGGCAATCTCGGGCGCGACCCGGAGACGAAATACATGCCCGACGGCGCTGCGATCACCAACGCATCGCTCGCCACGTCCTTTCAGTGGACCGACAAGGCGAGCGGCGAAAAGAAGGAGGAGACCGAGTGGCACCGCGTGGTGTTCCGCGGGCGCTTGGCCGAGATCGCCGGCGAATACCTGAAGAAGGGCTCGCAGGTCTACGTTGAAGGCCGGCTGCGCACGCGCAAGTGGCAGGACAAGGAAGGCCAGGACCGCTACACCACCGAGATCGTCGTCGACACGATGCAGATGCTCGGCTCGCGCGCGGGAAGCGGCGAGCCGCGCGCCGAGTCATCCTTCGGCAGCGGCAAACCTGCGGAGAAGGCCGCCGCCACGGCGAAAAAACCGGCCGGGAAGTTCGACGACATGGAGGACGACATCCCGTTCTAGGACATGCAGCTCGACAAGCTGCCAACCGGCGTGGATGTGCCGCAGGACATCTACGTGGTCATCGAGATTCCTGCCTACGGTCCGGGGCTAAAGCTCGAACTCGACAAGCGGTCCGGCGCGCTGCTCGTGGACCGCTTTCTCGCTACGCCGATGCATTACCCGTGCAACTACGGCTTCATACCGCATACCTTGTCCGAGGACGGCGATCCGCTCGACGCACTCGTCATATCGCCGTTGCCGCTCATTTCCGGCGTCGTCGTGCGTTGCCGGCCGGTCGGGCTCCTTGCCACCGAAGACGATGCCGGCCCCGACGCCAAGGTCTTATGCGTGCCGATCGCCAAGCTCACTCCCGCGTACAACTCGGTGCAGGAAGTGCGCGATATGCCCGCGCTTCTCATCGATCAGATAACGCACTTCTTTTCGCACTACAAGGATCTCGAGCCGGGACGGTGGATGAAGGTCGCCGGTTGGCGCGACGCCTCGGCCGCGAGGGCAGAGATCATGGCGAGCGTTGAGCGCTTTGCGCGCTTGCAGCCGCCGCCAAACTTTTGATCTCGCCGCCTTCATCGGTAAGGCCGGCTCGGCTTGTCCCAGCGTCGCGCCTTCGTTAGTATCCAGACGCAGGAGATGGCATCCTCCTTTAACCGCCGCAAGGCTGATGATGCCTACGTGAACGCCAAAAGGGCGGGCCCGTAGGTTTTTTTGTGCCCTCCCGACCGGTTTCGCGCATCGCGATTCGCTAGTGTCGGAGGTGTCGAAGTGAGCTTTGCAGGTTTTCTCGCCGTGGGCGCTGGCGCCGCTGCAGGAGCGTGGCTGCGCTGGTGGCTCGCGATCCTGGTCAACCCGGTCTTTCCCACCGTGCCCCTCGGCACGCTCGCTGCCAATCTGCTGGGCGGCTACCTGATGGGGCTCGCGCTTGCGGTCCTCTCGCACTTCGAGGCGCTGCCGCCCGAGGCGCGGCTCCTCATCACCACCGGGTTTCTCGGCGGCCTTACCACGTTCTCCACGTTCTCCGCGGAGGCGACAACGCTCATCGCCCGCCAGCAGCTCGCATGGGCAAGCGTGCTCGTCACCTCTCATGTCGCCGGCTCCATCCTGATGACCTTTGCCGGTATCGGATCCATGCGATTAGTCCTGCGCTCACTATGAACGGCACCTATCTGCGTTTCTATGTCCACGAGAACCGAAAGCACCATGGCATCCTGCTTTACGAATGGCTTTTGGAAGCCGCGAAAAGGGCGGGCATCCATGGCGGGTCCGCATTTCGCGCCATCGCAGGCTACGGTCGTCACGGTGTCCTGCATGAGCAGCACTTTTTCGAATTGGCCGGCGATCTCACCGTGGAGGTCGAGTTCGTGGTCACCGACGAGGAGGCGGCAAAGCTTCTCGAGTTGATCGGAAGGGAGCGCATTCGCCTCTTCTACGCCAAGGTGCCGGCGGAATTTGGCATGACTGAAGGCAAGGACTGATCCATGACCGAAATCTGGGCGTTGTCCGCTTTATGGGTGGGGCTCGCACTCATCGCGACGCTCGCTTCTATCTGGCTGCGGGTGGCGACCGCGCTTTCGGAAATTGTCGTCGGCACGGTCGCGCAATTGGTCATCGGCGCACTGGTCGGAACTGCCCTGCTTGCCACCGATTCCATTTGGATCAAATACCTTTCGGGCACCGGAGCCATCGTGCTTACCTTCCTCGCCGGCGCCGAGCTCGATCCGGCTGTATTTCGTCGGCAGTGGAAGGAAACGAGCGTAATCGGATTGATCGGTTTCTTCGCGCCTTTTCTCGGGTGCGCCGCCGCCGCCTATTGGCTGCTCGGCTGGGAGAAGGAGCCGAGCCTGCTCGCCGGCATCGCGATGTCCACGACGTCGGTCGCTGTGGTCTATGCAGTGATGCTGGAGTTCGGGCTCAACAAGACCGAGTACGGCAAGTCGGTGCTTGCCGCATGCTTCATCAACGATCTCGGCACGGTGATCGGCCTAGGATTGATTTTCGCCCCCTTCACACTGAAGACGCTCGTCTTCGTGACGGGCGTCGTAGCGGCGGCGTTTTTGCTGCCGTGGCTCACGCCGCGCTTTTTCAAGCGCTATGGCGGTCGGCCTTCGGAGCTCGAGACGAAGTATTTGCTGCTTTGTCTGTTCGGCTTGGGTGCATTGGCCGGCTGGGCCGATAGCGAGCCGGTGCTACCCGCATATCTTATCGGCATGGTCCTGGCGGGAACGGTGGGTAAAGACCATGTGCTCGTCCGCCGGTTGCGTACGTTGACCTTCGGGCTGTTGACGCCGTTTTATTTCATCCGTGCCGGTTCTTTCGTCTCGGTGCCGGCATTGGTGGCAGCGCCCGGCGCTTTTCTTGTCATGCTGCTCGTCAAGATGGCGACCAAGTTCGCCGGTATCTACCCCGCGACGATGGCATTCCGCTCGCCGCGCAAGGAGTCGATGTACACGACCCTCCTCATGTCGACCGGTCTTACCTTCGGCACCATTTCGGCGCTCTTCGGCCTTTCGCACAACATCATCACGCAGGCGCAATATTCCGCACTGGTCGCGGCCGTGGTAGGCAGCGCAGTGATACCGACGCTCATCGCGAACGCCTGGTTCATGCCACGGCACTTGATCACGGATGCAGAAGCGCCGCCCGTCGCCGCTGCTGCCATGGAAAGCGCAAAGCGAGGCTAGCGTGCCGAAGCAGATGGTCCGTCGCGCACTGGTTGTACCGGAGGCGGATTAGGTGAAAGCCGGGGAACCCTGGCTGCTCTTCGCGCTTGGCTCGGCGTTCTTTGCCGGGCTGACCGCGATCCTCGGCAAGCTTGGGGTGTCGGGCATGAATTCAAATCTCGCCACGCTCATCCGTACCGTGGTGATCCTCGTCGTTACGGCCGGCATCGTGAGTCTGCGCAACGAATGGCGCTGGCCGGCGAATGCCGCTTTGAAGCCGATCACCTTCCTTGTGCTTTCCGGAATCGCGACCGGGTTGTCCTGGCTGTGCTATTACCGCGCTCTGCAAATCGCGCCGGCATCCATCGTCGCCCCGATTGATAAGCTGAGTGTCGCCTTCGCGATCGTCCTTGGCGTAACGCTCCTCGGCGAGCCGCTGACGTGGCGGGTCGCCCTTGGGGGCGCGCTGGTGGTTGCGGGTGCGCTGGTTGTTGCGAGCGGGTGAAATCGTTTTGCGGCCGCTCGAATAGTGCCAGCGCTTGCGCGCGGCGAAAACGCGCCTGGCGCATAGGAGGCGGTCTCTTCGCCCCGGACATCGGCGATATAATCGCCGCCCATGCCGATCTATGAATACCGCTGCAATGCTTGCGGGCACGAGGACGAGCATCTACAGAAAGTCTCCGAAGCGCCCCTGACGGTCTGTCCGGCCTGCGGCAAGCCGGAGTACCGGAAGCAGCTGAGCGCCGCTGGCTTTCAGCTCAAGGGCACCGGCTGGTACGCGACGGATTTCAAGGGCGGCGGCAAGAAGCCCGCCGACAAGAAAGGCGACAGCAAGACTGAATCGAAGCCTGATTCGAAAACCGAAGCAAAGCCCGATTCGAAGACCGAATCGAAGCCAGACAACAAATCCGAATCCAAGGCCACCGCCTGAGCGGTACGACGAACTAGCCGGCCCGGCGCGTCCGGGCCTTTTTATTTCCGCCGCCGTGAAAAAGCATTTCCTCTCCGGAGCGCTCAGGCGCTACTTCATCACGGGGCTGCTCATCTGGATTCCGCTCGTCATCACGCTGTGGGTCTTGAAGGTGATCTTCGACACGCTGGACCAGACGCTCTTGCTCCTGCCGGCGTCGTTCCAGACCGAGCACTGGCTCGGCGTGCACATTCCGGGTCTCGGCGCGGTGCTCACCCTGGTGATTGTGCTCCTCACCGGCATCTTCGCCACCAATTTTTTCGGCGCGCAGCTCGTGCAGCTCTGGCACGCGGTTCTCGCGCGCATCCCGGTGGTCAACTCGATTTACTCGAGCGTTAAACAGATCTCCGACACGCTCTTTTCATCGAGCGGGCAGGCCTTCCGCAAAACGCTGCTCGTGCAATGGCCCCATCCCGGCATGTGGACGATCGCCTTCCTCACCGGCGCGCCGGGCGGCGACGTCTCGAACCATCTGCCGCCCGATTGCCTGAGCGTTTACGTGCCGACCACGCCGAACCCGACCGGCGGCTACTTCGTCATCGTGCGCCGCGATCAGGTGATCGAGCTCGACATGAGCGTTGATCAGGCCCTGAAGTACATCATCTCCATGGGCGTCGTGCCGCCGGTGCCGAGGCCATAGCATGCGCACGCACTACTGCGGCGAGCTCTCCGCCTCCCTTGTCGACCGCGTGGTGACGCTCTGCGGCTGGGCGCATCGGCGGCGCGACCACGGCGGGGTCATCTTCATCGACTTGCGCGACCGCGAAGGGCTCGCGCAGGTCGTGTGCGACCCGGACCGCAGTGAGGCGTTTGCGGCCGCTGAGCGCGTGAGGAACGAATACGTGCTGCGCGTCACTGGCAAGGTGCGTCGGCGTCCGCAGGGTACGGTCAACCCGGCGCTGCGCTCGGGCGAAATCGAGGTGCTGGCGCAGGAGGTCGAGATCCTCAACCCGGCGGCGCCGCTGCCATTCCAGATCGACGACGACAACCTTAATGAGAATACGCGCCTCGAGCATCGCGTGATCGACCTGCGCCGCGGGCCGATGCAGAAGAACCTCAGGCTGCGCTATCGGGCGGCAATGGCGGTGCGCGAGTACCTGGACGCGCAGGGTTTTATCGATATCGAGACGCCGATGCTCACGCGCTCGACCCCGGAGGGGGCGCGCGACTATCTGGTGCCGAGCCGGGTGCACCCCGGCGAGTTTTTCGCGCTGCCCCAGTCGCCGCAGCTTTTCAAGCAGCTTCTGATGGTGGCGGGATTCGACCGCTACTACCAGATCGTGAAGTGCTTCCGCGACGAGGATCTGCGTGCCGATCGCCAGCCCGAATTCACGCAGATCGACATCGAGACTTCGTTTCTCGACGAGCGCGCGATCCGAGATCTGATGGAAGGGCTGATCGTCACCGTGTTCCGTAACGTGCTCGGCGTCGATTTGCCGCAGCCTTTTCCGCGGCTTGCGTATGCCGAGGCGATGGCGCGCTACGGGGTCGACAAACCGGATTTACGCATTCCGCTCGAGCTCACTGAGCTCACCGATCTCATGCGCTCGGTGGAGTTCAAGGTCTTCCGCCAGGCGGCCGAGCTCGAGAACGGGCGCGTCGCGGCCCTCAAGGTAAGCGCGGAGCTCACGCGCAAGGAGATCGACGATCTCGCGCCCTTCGTCGCCGGCTACGGCGCCAAGGGTCTCGCTTATATAAAGGTGAACGAGCGCGCGAAGATCCCCGACGGCCTGCAATCGCCGATCGTGAAATTCCTGCCGTCGGAGGTATTGCGGCAGGTGCTTGAGCGCACCGGCGCGCAAAACGGCGACGTCGTCTTTTTCGGCGCCGACAAGGCGTCGGTCGTGAATGCCGCGCTCGGCGCCCTGCGCGTCAAGATCGCGCAGGACAAGAACCTGATCGAGAAAAGCTGGCGGCCGCTCTGGGTGCTCGACTTCCCGATGTTCGAATGGGATGAGGAGGGAAAGCGCTGGTCGGCGATGCATCATCCGTTCACGGCGCCACGTGATGGGCACGAGGACCTGATCGCGAGCGCGCCCGAAAAGGCGGTCGCCAAGGCCTACGATATGGTGCTGAACGGCTGGGAGATCGGCGGCGGCTCGATCCGCATCCACCGCGCCGATGTGCAGGCCAAGGTGTTTCGCGCGCTCGGCATCAGCGAGCAAGAGGCTCGCGCCAAGTTCGGCTTTCTGCTCGAAAACCTGCAATACGGGGCACCGCCCCACGGCGGCATCGCCTTTGGCCTCGACCGCCTGGTCGCCCTCATGGCGGGCGCCGACTCGATTCGCGACGTCATCGCGTTTCCGAAGACGCAGCGGGCGCAGGATCTCCTCGTGCATGCACCGAGCGCCGTCGATGAAAAGCAGCTGCGCGAGCTCGGCATCCGCCTGCGGGAGAAGCCGAAGGCCTGATGCGCGCGGCGCTCGCAGCGCTGCTTGTCGCCTGCAGCACGGCGCTTGCGCTCTCGGGGAGCGTGCGCATAGAGGAGCTGCCGCCCGAGGCGCGTCGCACGTTGGCCCTCATCGACGCGGGCGGCCCATTTCCCTATGCGCGCGACGGTGCGGTCTTTTCCAACCGCGAGCGGCAACTGCCGGCGCGCGAGCGCGGCTACTATCGCGAGTACACGGTGGAAACGCCCGGTGCGCGCGACCGTGGGCCGCGTCGCATTGTCGTCGGGCGCGACGGCGATTATTACTACAGCGACGACCACTACCGCAGCTTTCGCCGCATCATTCATCCGTGAGTAAGCTGCTAGAGCGACTGCGAGACCCGGTGCGCTCCGGTGTCTACCGCGCGCGCACGGCGAAGGACATCGAGCAGGTCACCCAGGCAAGCGGCCTGGATGTGGTGTCGATCGACGCGCAGGGCGACGTCTTCGGCGCCATGGCGCGCTCGCTCGCCTTCCCGTCGTGGTTCGGCGCGAACTGGGACGCTCTCGAAGATTCGCTGAGCGACCTGTCCTGGCGCGAGCGCGACGGCCACGTGCTGCTCTTTTCCGGCTATCCGAGCGGCGATGCGCTCCGCCAGCTGATCGATGTGTTGCGCTCGAGCGCCGCGTACTGGGCGGCCCGCGGCGAACCCTTTTTCGCGGTTTTCATCGATCCGCAGAAAGCGCTGCCGCTCCCCGACCTCTACCGCGAGGCATGATTTACAAGCTGCCGCTTTCGGTGCTGGTCATCGTTCATACGGCGAGCCGCGAAGTGCTTCTGCTGGAACGCGCCTTGCGGCAAGGCTACTGGCAATCGGTGACCGGATCGATCGACACCATGGAAGAGGCGCTCGACGCCGCGGCCGCACGCGAAGTGTACGAAGAGACGGGCATCGAAGTGTGCGCCGGGCGCCTTGCACGCTGGAACGCCGCCTATACGTTCGAAATCTATGCGCAATGGCGCCACCGCTTCGCGCCGGGTGTTCTCTACAACGTTGAGCACGTTTTCGCGCTCGAACTCCCGGTGCGCCTGCCGGTGCGCGTCGCGCCGCAGGAGCACCTCGCATTTACGTGGCTTCCCTGGCGTGACGCTGCGGCAAAATGCTTCTCATGGTCGAACCGCGACGCGATCATGATGCTCGGTGAGCGATGAAGATCGATCGGCTAAAAGTCCTCACGCTGAATATCCACAAGGGGCTTTCGCACTTCAATCGCCGGATGGTGATCCATGACCTGCGCGAGGGCCTGCAATTGCTCGACCCCGACATCGTCTTCCTGCAAGAGGTGCAGGGGCTGAACCAGCGCTTCGCGCTTCGTTTTGCCGGTGCGCCGATCGAGCCGCAGCATGCCTATCTTGCCGGGGAGAGGTGGCAGCACGTCTACGGCTGCAACGCCGTTTACGATCACGGACACCACGGCAATGCGATTCTTTCGCGGTTCGGCTTTCTCTCCTTCGAGAACCAGGACGTCTCGGATCACGGCTTCGAGCGCCGCGGGCTGCTGCATTGCGTGGTGCCGGTCCCGGGATGGCGGCGCAACCTGCATTGCGTCTGCGTTCATCTCTCGCTCCACGAGCGCGGCAGGAGCCGCCAGCTCGAGGCGATCTCCGGCCGTCTCGAAGAGCTCGCGTCGCGCGATCTGCCGATCATCATCGCCGGCGACTTCAACGACTGGCGCCACCGCGCTTCCTCGATCCTCGAGCGGCGCCTCGGCATGAGCGAAGTGTCGCTCGCCCGCTTTGGCAGGGCGGCGCGCACCTTCCCGGCGATGATGCCGGTGCTGCAGCTAGACCGCATTTACTTCCGCGGCTTCAAGGTCGCTTCCTCGCAGGTGCACAAAGGCAAGCCCTGGTCCATGCTCTCCGATCACCTGGCGGTGAGCGCCGACCTGGAGCGCGTCTAGGCGACGAGGCGCAAGCGCCCCTCCTCGAGCGCCGGCACGACGGGGAAGGCATCCACCTGACAGGCGAACTCGACTTCATGTCGCAGGCCGCGCGCGCTCATCATGCGCCCGAGGCGGCATTCGAGGAGCGCCTGCGGGATCGGCGAATGGCGATACACCGTGCGCGCAGCGCGGGCGGCGTCGGAGAGATCGGCGGCCTCGCCCAAGCGCTCGGAAAAGCGCTCGACCAAGCAACCGGCGCCGTAGAAATCCTCAAAGTTGAAATTCGCGCCCGAACCCGAACAGACCAGCAGCACTGTGTCCCCGCCATGCTCGTTCGCGATGTGCTCGCATAGGCGCCCCGCATTGAGAAGTGCGCCGCAATAGACGCGTTGCGCCTGCGCGGCGAGCGAAAGCGCGACGGTGCCGTTGGTCGTGGAATAAATGATGCTGCGATCCTTGACGCCGTGCGCGATCAGCGCGAGCGGCGCCGGATGTACGAAGCCCGGCAGCGTCTCGGCGTAGAGCTCACCCGCAAGCACGCAATGCCCCGCGCCGCGCCGCGCATCCTCCGCGCGAGCGGCCGCCTCATCGAGGACCGGAATGACCTCGCGTGCGCCGTGCGCGAGGGCGGCGACCATGGTGGTCGTGGCAAAAAGGACATCGATCACCACAACGATCTTGCCGGCGACGCGCACGCTGTCCAGTTCTTCCTTGCGCGTGAGCACGTGCAGCTTGTGACTGAGCTCAATTTTTACGCTCATTTAAGTTTCCGTCGGTGTGCGGCGATCTTAGCGCCCAGCCGCTCGCTAAAATCAGCCTCGTGGAAGCGCCATTCCTCGAACGCATGAACGCCGAGCTTGCCGGCTGGAGCGATCCGGTGCAGCGACTGCGCCGCGCGCTCGAGAATAATGAGCTCGAGCTCTATTGCCAGCCCATCCTCCAGTTCGCCGGCGATGAGCGTTATCCGATCGCCGAAATCCTCGTGCGCCTGCGGGAAGAAGAACGCGCGCTCCTTCCGCCCGGCGAATTCCTGCCGGTGTTCGAGCACTACCGCATGATGCCGCAGCTTGATCGCTGGGTGGTGCGCAATGCGCTGAAGCGGCTCGCGCAGCGCTCGCGCATCCCACGCTTTTCCGTGAACGTCTCGGGACAGACGATCGAGGACGCGGAATTCCCTCGCTTTGTGAGCGGCCAGCTCGCGGCGAACCAACTTCCCCCCTCCCGACTGCTCTTCGAGATCGACGAGAGCGACACGCTCGATCGCCCCGAGGCGAGCGAGCGCTTCGCGAATCAGATGAAGGCGATCGGCACGCCGCTTCTTATCGATGGCTTCGGCGCTCGTTCGGTGTCCTTCGCGCCGGTCACGGTGCTCGGTGTTCAGTTCGTCAAGGTCGACGGACGCATCACGCGCAAGGTGCTCTCGAGCGAGAGTGCAAGGAGCAAAATGAACGCGGTCCTGCGTGTGGCCGAGCGGCTTGGCTTCGGCGTCATTGCCGAGTGCGTAGAAGAGCAGGACATCCTTGTGCGGCTGAAAGCGATGGGCGTCGCGTACGCGCAAGGGTTCGGCATCTACCAGCCCCTTCCGATCGCCTCGATCGCCGAGGCGTAAGCCATACTGCGGCATGGATCCGATCGTCGCGCGTGCCGTGGCGCGCTGGCCGGACGTGCCGGCCGTCTACGGCTGGCTCGCCCTCGATCGGCGCGGAAACTGGCTGATCAAGGGCGAGCGCATCGGCAACACGGCGCTTCGCGAGTTCATCGCTCGCAACTACCAGTCCGATGGCGCCGGCCGCTGGTATTTTCAGAATGGTCCGCAGCGCGTGTACGTGAGCCTCGCCTATACGCCCCTTGTCGTTCATTACGAGGACGACGACGCGCTCGTCGACCACTGCGGGCGGCCGTTTGCCGCGCGCGCTACCTACCTCGATGACGAGGGCTCGGTACTGATGGCGGGCGCGGCCGGCGTCGCGCTTCTCGACGATCGCGACCTCGTTCGCTTTGCCGATTCGGAGTCGTCGCCCGAAAGCGTCGCCCGCTCGGAAGTGCCACGGCGTTTTGGCTTCATCCCCGAGCCGCAACCCGGTGATTTATAAGCCGGGATTTTCTTGCGCCGCGGAATTTTCCTCCTTATAATCCGGCCTCCTTTTTAGACCCTGGGCGGCTACTGAGCACAGTCGTGGCCGCCCGGTTTGTTTCTGGACGAGCCAAATAAATGCCCACCGTCAACCAGTTAGTGCGCCAGGGGCGCGTCGCAAAGCGGCCGAAGTCGAAGGTGCCCGCGCTTGCCGGCTCGCCGCAGAAGCGGGGGGTATGCACGCGCGTCTACACCACCACCCCTAAGAAGCCGAACTCGGCGCTTCGCAAGGTCGCCAAGGTGCGGCTCACCAATGGTTTCGAGGTCATCGGCTACATCGGCGGCGAAGGCCACAACCTGCAGGAGCACTCGGTGGTGCTCATCCGCGGCGGTCGCGTCAAGGACCTCCCGGGCGTGCGCTATCACATCGTGCGCGGCTCGCTCGACACCCAGGGCGTGAAGGACCGCAAGCAGGCACGTTCCAAGTACGGCGCGAAGGCGCCGAAGTCGGCCTAAGAAGGTAGAGGACCATGCCCCGCCGTAGAGAAGTACCCAAGCGCCAGATCCTGCCCGATCCGAAATTCAGCAACGTCGAGGTGGCGAAGTTCGTCAACGTTCTGATGACGCGCGGCAAGAAATCGGTTGCCGAGCGAATCATTTACGGCGCGCTCGAGACGATCAAGTCGAAGTCGGGCAAAGACCCGATCGAGGTTTTCAGCCAGGCCGTCCAGAACGTGAAGCCGATCGTCGAGGTGAAGAGCAGGCGGGTCGGCGGTGCGAACTACCAGGTGCCGGTGGAAGTACGCCCGGTGCGCCGTATCGCGTTAGCGATGCGCTGGATCCGCGAGGCGGCGCAGAAGCGCGGCGAGAAATCGATGATGGTTCGCCTTGCCGGCGAGCTGCAGGAAGCGGCCGAAGGCCGTGGCGGTGCGATGAAGAAGCGCGAGGAAGTGCATCGTATGGCTGAAGCCAACAAAGCTTTTTCGCACTACAGGTTCTAAGGACAATGGCCGTGGCACGCAAAACACCCATCGAGCGTTATCGGAACATCGGCATCTCGGCGCATATCGACGCCGGGAAGACGACGACCACCGAGCGCATCCTTTTCTATACGGGCGTGAACCACAAGATCGGCGAGGTGCACGACGGCGCGGCGACCATGGACTGGATGGAGCAGGAGCAGGAGCGCGGCATCACCATCACCTCCGCGGCGACCACCTGCTTCTGGAAGGGGATGGACCTCTCCTACCCCGAGCATCGCATCAACATCATCGATACGCCGGGACACGTTGACTTCACCATCGAGGTGGAACGCAGCCTGCGCGTGCTCGACGGCGCGTGCATGGTCTACGACGCGGTGGCGGGCGTGCAGCCGCAGTCCGAGACGGTGTGGCGCCAGGCGAACAAGTACCGCGTGCCGCGCCTCGCCTTCATCAACAAGATGGACCGTGTCGGCGCGACGTTTTTCAAGTCCTACGAGCACATCCGCTCGCGACTGAAGGGCAATCCGGTGCCGATCCAGCTGCCGATCGGCCTAGAAGACAAGTTCGCCGGCGTGATCGACCTCGTGACCATGCAGGCGATCTACTGGGACGAAGCCTCGCAGGGCATGAAGTTCGAGAAGAAGTCGGTGCCCGCGGAGCTGCAGGCGGAAGCCAAGGAATGGCGCGACAAGCTGGTCGAGGCGGCCGCCGAGGCGAACGAAGAGCTG
>JBHELS010000052.1:0-3680 GCA_046263015.1 Burkholderiales bacterium
CGAGACCGTCGAGGAGCCAGCTCACGCCGAGCGCGATCACCACGCGCCAGTGCCAGGGCGACCAGGGGAGGCGATCGAGCCGTGCCGGGACGGTCGTCTCGAGCATGCGCATAGTTTGACCCGAGGAGACGCGAAATGATCGGCTTCATCGGCGTAGGGGTCATGGGCGAACCGATCTGTCGCCACGTGGCGTCGAAAAGCGGACAAGAGGTACGCGCCTGCGACCTCACGCCAGAGCCGCTCGCGCGGCTGGCGGCGCACGGTGTGAAGCGCGCGGCGAGCGTGCAAGAGATCGCTGAGGATTGCGACACCGTCTATCTTTCGCTCCCCGGCGCGGCGGAGGTGGAGGCGGTATGCGTCGGTCTTCTTGCGCATATGCGCCCCGGCGGCGAGGTGGTCGACCTGAGCACCGTGCCGGTCGCTCTGGCGCGCGATCTCGAGGAGCGGTTCGCCGCTCGCGGCATCCACTACATCGATGCGCCGGTCGCGCGCACGCGCGCCGCGGCCGAGGAGGGGACGCTCTCGGTGATGGTCGGCTGCAGCGAAGCGCTCTTTCCGCGAGTGAAGCCGCTCCTCGATTACTTCGCCGCCGAGGTGACGCGCTGCGGCCCTGCCGGCGCCGGGCAGGCGATGAAGCTCCTGAATAACATGGTGCTCTTCCAGAACGTCGCCGCGCTCGCCGAGGCGCTCGCCGTCATCCGGCGCCTCGGGCTCGATGCGGCGAACGCGCTCGAGGTGCTCTCGAAAGGCTCGGCCGACAGCTTCGCGCTTCGCAACCATGCCGTGAAAGCGATGCTGCCCGAGCGGTTTCCCGAGCGGGCGTTCTCGGTCGCGTATGCATTGAAGGACGCGGGCTACGCGCTCGAGCTCGGGCGAATGACGGGCGTCGAGCTCCGCGGCCTGAAGAACGCGCAAGCGCTTCTCGACAAGGCACGCGCCGCGGGCCATGGAGAAGAGTACTTTCCCGTCGTCGCCAAGGTCGTCTGAGGCCGTACCAAGTACGCAATAATTGCCAAACCGCATGAATCCGCTCGACCTGCGCATCTGGCTCGCCGAAATGGAAAAGCTCGGCGAGGTGAAGCTCGTTCGCGGCGCCGACTGGAATCTCGAGCTCGGCGCGATCAGCGAGCTGAACGTCAAGAAGGACGCGCCGCCGGCGCTCCTTTTTGACGAGATCAAGGGTTATGCGAAGGGCTTTCGCGTCCTCACCTGCAGCACGTCGAGCCCGGCGCGCCTTTCCTCGATTCTGCGCCTGCCGCTTGAGCGTACGCATCACGGGCTCGTCGAGGCGCTGCGCGGCAAGCCGGCGCAATGGCAGGCGGCGGCCGGCCGGTTTCCGGCCACGGTGATGAAAAGCGGTGCGGCGCTCGAGCAGGTCGAGCGCGAGGTCGATGTGCTCAAGTTTCCGTCGCCCCTCTGGCACGAGCACGACGGCGGCCGCTACATCGGCACCGGCTGCTCGGTGGTGACGCGTGATCTCGATTCGGATTGGGTGAACGTCGGCACCTATCGCGTGCAGGTGATTGACCGCAACCACGTGGCGCTCGACATGGTGCCGGGCAAGCACGGCCGCATCCACTATGAGAAGCACAAGGCGTCGGGCAAGCGCTTTCCGGTCGCCATCGTCTGCGGCGCCGACCCGCTCGGCTATCTCATCTCCGGTATCGAGGTGCCGTTCGGCATGTGCGAGTACAACTACATCGGCGCCATCCTGGGCGAGCCGGTCGCGGTGGTGAAGGGCGAGCTCACGGGCCTGCCATTCCCGGCGGCGGCCGAGATCGTGCTCGAGGGCCATGTCGAGCCGAACGACGAGCGCACCGAGGGCCCGTTCGGCGAGTTCCACGGCTATTACCCGGGCAAGGAAGGCGTTGCGCCCATCGTGACGGTGGAGCGCGTGTATTACCGGCGCGAGCCGATCCTCCTCGGCAGCCCGCCTTCGAAGCCGCCGAATGATTACTCGTATTCGAAAGCGGTGATGCGCTCCGCGCTCCTGCACGACGCGCTCGTCGCCGCCGGTGTGCCCGATGTGCGCGCGGTCTGGGCGCACGAGATCGGCGGTGCCAGGATGTTCAATGTCGTCGCCATCAAGCAGCGCTACGCCGGCCACGCGCGCCAGGCGGGGCACATCCTCTCGCAGTGCGGGGTAGGCGCCTACATGTCGCGCTATTCGATCGTCGTGGACGAAGATATCGACCCGGCCAACCTGCAGGAAGTTATGTGGGCGGTGGCAACGCGCACCGATCCGGCGGTCGACATCGACATCATTGAGCGCGGCATGGGCTCGAAGAACGATCCGATGTTCGTCGCCTATCGCTACAACGCGCCCTACAGCGCGAAGGCGGTGATCGACGCCTGCCGGCCATGGGACCACCTGCACGAGTTTCCGCGCGTCGCCGAGGCGAGCAAAGCGCTGCAGGCGGAGATCCGCGCCAAGTGGAAAGACCTCTTTTAGCCGCCGAGCGTTTGTCCTGGTGACGGTCTCGCCTAAGGCAGCGAGCGCGGCGGAGAGCGGCTTTGACGCATTGATCGGCAAGCCTTACGAGCCGGACCTACTGCTGGCACGGCTGCAAGCGCACAAGCGCCCCGCCTAGTTTCGCAAGCCGATCAGGAAATACTGCGCGAAGCGCTCGCCGTCGCGGCCGCTAGACTGGCCGCCATGTCGCCAGTCGCGTCGCGCACCATCCTTGTCATCGACAATGACAAATCGAGCCGGCAGCTCCTGCGGCTACATCTCGCGAATGCCGGCTACCGCACGCTCGAGGCTGAAGACGCGCTCGCGGGCGGGCGACTGCTCGTCGAGCACAGCCCCGACCTCGTGGTGCTGGAAGCCGACCTGCCATTCATGAGCGGCCTCGATCTCATCGCCACGGTCGCTGTTGACCAGACGGTGCCATCGGTGCCGGTGATTTTCATCGCCACGAGCGACGAGCATCGCCAGCGCGCCCAGCAGCTCGGCGACGCCTGCCTCGTGCGGCCGTTCTTTGCCGATGAGCTCGTGCGCATCGTCCGCCGCCTCCTCGACTGGTCTGCGTCGGCGCAGCCCGCGGCCGCATAGCTAGCGAAACGGCGGCGCTGTCGAGCGCCGATGACAGCGAAATCGACGCCATCGCCGCTCCCTCGTGGGCGCCGGCTGCTAGCGTGCCGTCCATGGTCGACCCGGTTCAGTCCCGTGAGCTGTGGCGCGCCGCCCAAGTCGGCATCTCGATGCCTCGCGCGAGGACATGATCAGCTGGATCCGGGGCGCTGCCGTCCCTCCCGTAAGCACGTTTGCCCGGATCGTGGAGATCCTGCTGGATGCGGGCGAGCTCGGCCGCGCGCACCCGGGCGTAGTGGCGCTACTACAAGAAGGCGCTGAAGCCAGTGACTGCGCGTGCGGCTAGCGTGCACTACCGTGGCGGCACCAAGTAGAAACGCAGGACCCGCAAGCCAATGGATCAGGAAGAGTTCCTACAGAAGCTCGATCAGATCGAGGAGCAGGCACAGCTCACCCTTGCCGAGTTTCCCAAGACGCTTACCAAGGAGCGCCAGCGCATGATCATCGCGCTCGTGCGCTATATACGCGCGGAAGCCGACCGCGCTTTGGTCTTCCAGAAGAACGAAACGGAAAACGAGGCGCTCGCTCGCCTGCGCAGCGCTTAGAGGACGAGCGGCGCTCGCCTGGCGCGAGTGCAAGCGCAATT
>JBHELS010000053.1:0-5967 GCA_046263015.1 Burkholderiales bacterium
GGCGCGCTTCGCCTCGGGCGAGGAGCTCTCCGGGCCGATCCGCATTGGCGTCGCCGATACCTTCGCCATGACCTGCCTGCCGCAGCTCATGCGCCGGATCGAGAAGCGCTTTCCGCGCTCGCGCGCCGAGATCCGCGTCGACTTCAGCGCCCTTCTCGATGCATCGTTGCGCGCGGGCGACCTGGATATCGCGGTGCTAACGGCGCCGGCGCCGAGCCCCCTGGTTACGGTCGAGCCGCTCGCGCCGCTCGAGCTGCGCTGGATCGCCTCGCCGCGCCTCGCGTTGCGTAAAGGCGCGCTGAAGCCCGCGGAGCTTGCGCCACTGCCGATCATCACCAACCCGAACCCGTCGCACCTCTACACCAGCATCACGAGCTGGTTCGCCGCCGCCGGCGTGCAGCCGGCGCACCTCAATAGCTGCAATAGCCTCGTGATCATGACCCGCCTCGCGCTCGAGGGGGCCGCCATCAGCTTGCTGCCGACCGCGATCCTGCGAAAGGAAATCGACGCCGGTGCGCTTCGCGTACTGAACACCAGCCCGCGCATCGCGCCACATGCCCTTTCGGTCGCCTACCGACGCGATGCGCCTGGGCAAGGGCTGCGTACGCTCGCTCGCATGATCGAGGAGCTCGCGCGCGCGAGCGATCTCAGTGCATCAGGAGGCGCGGCAGGACGAGCGTGATTTCCGGGAAGAGCGTCAGCAGGAGGAGCGCGACGAGCAGCATGATATGGAAAGGGATCGTCGCCCAGACGAGCTCGCCGATCTTCAGCTTCGAGATCGCCGCCAGGATGAAAAGGCCGATGCCCATCGGCGGCGTCATGATGCCGACCACCAGGTTGAAGATCACCACCATGCCGAAATGCACCATGTCGATGCCGAGGGCCTTGGCGGGCGGCAGCAGGATCGGCAGCGCGATCAGCATCGCCGGCAGCGTCTCGATCAGGCCGCCGATGATGATCAGGAAGACGTTCGTCACCAGGAGGAAAATGACCGCGCTGTGCGCATAGCGGCTCACCAGCTCCGCGAGCTGGGCCGCGGTGCCCTCCGCCACCACCACCCACGAAAGCGCGGTCGAGACGGCGATGATGTACATGATGAGCGCTGTCGCTTCGACGGTCTCGCGCAGCGCGTGTCGCAACCTCGCGAGACTCAAGGTTCGCTGCAGGGCGCCGACGAAGATCGAATAGAACACGGCGAGCACGCCCGCTTCCGTCGGCGTCGTCCAGCCGGCCGCCATGCCGCGCAGGATGACGATCGGCGCGAGCAGCGCCAGAACCGACTTGCGCGTGGCAATGCCGAGCTCGCGCCACGAAAAAGACCGCGGCGGCGGATAAGCGACGAATTTCGCCGCCCCCATGAACCAGATCAGCATCATGAGCAGCCCGCCGATCATGATCCCCGGCACTATCCCGGCGATGAAGAGCCGCGCAATCGAGACGTTGGCCACGATCGCGTAGATCACCATCATGATCGATGGCGGAATGATCGGCCCGAGCGTTGCGACCGCGATTACAGTTGCAGCCGAGAAGGGCCGCGGATAACCGGCACGCGGCATCTCCTTCATCGAGATTGCGCCGAGCGCCGCGGCATCGGCGACCGCCGCGCCCGAGATGCCGGAGAAGATCATGCCGGCGATCACGTTGGCATGGGCGAGGCCGCCCCGTAGATGGCCGACGAGCGCGGTGGCGAAGGCAAAGATCTGCTGCGTGATGCCGAGCGCGTTCATCAGGCTCGCGGCGAGGATGAAGAAGGGAATCGCCATCAGCTCGATCGACTGCACGCTCGCGGCCATCTTCTGCGGCAGGATCATGAGGTCGTAGCCGCCGGCGAGCATGCCGACGATCGTCGCTAGCCCGAGCGCCATCGCCACCGGGATGCGCAGAAACATGAACAGCATGAAAAGGCCGATCAGGAGCGCGGATATCACGGGCGGCGCAGGATCTCGGCGCTCTGGTGCGCGACATGCAAGGCCATGACGATCGCGCTCGCGAACACGGCCAAGGAGAAGGCTGGATTAGGGATGCCGAGGCCGGTGGTGCGAAAGCCGTACTGGAGCTGCATCAGCACCCAGCAGTACCCGATGATGACGGCGAGGACCCCAAGCACGGCGGCATTGCACGCGACCAGCCAGACGCGATGCGCACGCGGCGGCAGCAGGTTCGAGAAGTACTCGACCGTGATGTCCGCGTTCTTGGCATAGACGAGCGTCATGCCGATGAAATACGTCCAGGTGCCGAGAAGCAGGTTCAGCTCATGGGCCCAGACGAACGAGTAGTTGAAGAAGTTGCGGCCGACGAGTTCCAGCCCGTTCACGAGCACGATGCCGGCGAGCAGCGTGGAGGTGACGACCTCCGCCGCCTGCTCGAGATGGCGCGAAGCCCGCGCCAGGAAGGTCACTGCTTGCCGAGCGCTACGATCGCGTCGTAGAGGTCCTCGCGCACCGTGCCCGACTTGATCAACTGCTCATGAAACGACTTCATGCGGCCGCGGAACGGGTCAAGGTCCACCTCGATGAACTCGGCGCCGTTTTCCTTCTTCATCTGCTCGATGTCGCGCTTCGCCCGAGAATGCACTTCCTGGGTGTAGAGCTTGCCCGCGTCATTTGCCGCCCGAACCAGTAGCTGCTGCTGGTCGGGCTTCAGGCCCTTCCAAACGCGCTCGCTGACCGTCATCGGCCAGGTCTGAGGGAACTCGTCCGTGCGCAGCACGTACTTCGCCACCTCGGTCAGCTTGGACGATTGCAGGAGACTGAGCGGGAAGGGCCCGCCTTGCACCACGCCCTGGCGGATCGCCAAGTACGTTTCGGTATAGGGAAGCACCGTCGGCACAGTGCCGAGATGCCGCCAGGCGTTGATTGCGTTCTCGTTGGGATACATGCGGATGCGCAGACCCTTCAGATCGTCGAGCGAGCGCACCGGCTTGCTCGCCACGAGCACGCGATAGGGCCCGCGCTCGGCGTTGAACTCGGTGGAGATGAAGCGAATCCCGCGCTCGAGGAGCTTCTGCTTCGCCGGCTCGAAGGTCGGACTCATGAGATAACGGCGCAGATGGTTGAAGTCGCGCAGCACATAGGGCACGGCGAGGACGCCGATCTCCTGCGGCACGACCGGCTGGTAGTACTCGAGTGCGCCCGAGTAGAGCTCGAGCGTGCCAGTGGAGAGGTTCTCGAGCGACGTTTGCGCATTCCCCAATGCGTCGGAGAGATGGATCGCGATCTTGAGCTGGCCCTTCGAGCCATCCTCGACCGCTTTCTGGAACGCTTTCAGTGCCGCTTCCTCGGGGCTGCCGGGTCCGAGCGATTCATTGATCTTCAGCGTGCGCTGGGCATGCGCGGCGCTCATCGCCAGCGCGCCGGCGCAGACGAGCATCAGGAACTTGCGAAACATGGGAGGCCTCCTCGCGCGGAAGCTAACCATATAATCCGGCGCGATGCAAAAGCGTTTCAGCGTCGCGGCCGATATCGGCGGCACGTTCACCGACATCGCCGTGTTCAGCGAGAACGCGCTCCTTGCCACCTGGAAGCTGCCCTCGACGCCCGACGACTATGCGCGCGCGGTGGTCGAGGGAATCGCCGCGGTGATGCGCGAGCTCGATGCGCCGCTCGGCGCGATCGACGAGGTCCTGCACGGCTGCACCGTCGCCACCAACGCCATTCTCGAGAAGCGCGGCGCGAAAACCGCGCTCGTCACCACGCGCGGCTTTCGCGACGTGCTCGAATTCCGCCGCATCCGCATTCCGCGACTCTACGATCCGCTCTATATAAAACCCGAGCCGCTCGCGCCGCGCGAGCTGCGCTTCGAGGTCACCGAGCGGCTCGCCGCCGACGGCAGCATCGTCACGCCGCTCGCCGAGGCCGAAGTGCGCGCGCTCCTCCCCCAGTTGCGCGGCGTGGAAGCCGTGGCGGTCGCGTTTTTGCACTCGTACGCGAATCCGGCGCACGAGCGTCGCACCGGCGAAATCCTGCGTGACGCGCTGCCGGATGTTCATCTCACGCTGTCGTCAGACATCCTGCCGGAGATCCGGGAATACGAGCGCACCAGCACGGCGGTGATCAACGCCTACGTCGGCCCGCCGGTCGCGAGGTACATCGAATCGCTCGAGCGTCAGCTGAAGAGCCGCGGCATTAAGGGACGCCTGCTCATCATGCAGTCGAGCGGCGGCGTGCTCGATGCCGAGACCGTGAAGCGCGTGCCGGCCCGCATTGTCGAATGCGGCCCGGCCGCGGGCGTGATCGGCGCCGCCCGCCAGGCCAAGCGGAGCGGCCATGCCGACGTCATTACGCTCGACATGGGCGGTACGACCGCCAAGACCTCGATGATCGAGAAAGGCACGATCGCGCGCACCGACGAGTACGAGGTCGGCGGCGGCATCTCGCTTTCCAGCCGCCTCGTCAAAGGCGGCGGCTATGCATTGAAGCTGCCCGTCATCGACATCTCGGAAGTCGGCGCCGGCGGCGGCAGCATCGTCTGGTTCGACAAGGGCGGCGCGCTGAAAGTCGGCCCGCGCAGCGCGGGCGCCGTTCCCGGGCCGGCCTGCTACGGCGCTGGCGGCAAAGACGCGACCGTCACCGACGCCAATGTGGTGCTCGGGTTCGTGAACCCGCGGGCCCTCGCCGCCGGAACGGTGCCGATCGATGCGTCGCTTGCGGCGAAATCGCTTTCGCCGATCGCCGATCGCCTGCGCAGCACGGCGGAAGAAGCAGCGTGGAGCGTGTTCGTCGTCGCCGCGGCGAGCATGATGCGCGCGGTAAAGGCGGTCTCCACCTATCGCGGCCGCGATCCGCGCGACTGCGCCCTGCTTGCGTTCGGCGGCAATGGCGGCATCTTCGCCTGCGAGCTCGCGCGCCAGTTGCAGATTAAGACGGTTCTCGTACCGCCGGTCGCCGGCGTCTTCAGCGCCTACGGCCTTGCCGTCGCGCCGATGGAGTACAGCCAGACGCGCGGCTACCTCCGGAAAGTCGCGGACACGGATATCGGGGCGCTCGCGCAGACGGCAGCCGAGCTCAAACGCCAGTTGCTTGCGCAGCTCGGCCACGCGCAGGCGCAAGTCAGCGTCGGCCTGCAGGCGGCCATGCGCTATGTCGGCCAGGCCTTCGAGCTGCGCATCGCACTGCCGGCGCTCGACGCCGGCTTCGCTGCGCAGGTCAGCGACCGCTTCGAGCGCGAGCACGAATCGACCTACGGCCATCGCATGGCGGGCGGCGCCGGCGTCGAATTCGTCGCCCTCGAGGCGATCGCCACTGTAAGGGACGATCGCGCTTCGACCTCGGCTATCCCGCGCAAGCCGCGCGCGGTGAGCAAGGCCACGAACCGCAAGGCGTATTTCGCCGGCGAGGTTGGCTGGGTGCAGACGAGCGTTATCGGCCGCGAAGCGCTCTCGTCTGAACGCGAAGGCCCGCTGGTGATCGAGGAATACGAAGGTACGACCGTGGTGCCGCCGGGCGCGAGCGCGGCGCTCGACCCGCAGGGCAACATCGTGATCCGCGTATGAACCCTTTTCTGCTCGAGATCGTAAAGAACGCTCTCGAGACGATCGCCGACGAGCTCGCGCTCATCGTCATGCGCACCGCGTACTCAAGCATCGTGCGCGACGCGATGGACTTTTCCACCGCCGTCTGCGATCGCGAAGGGCGCACACTCGCCCAGGGACTCACGACGCCGCTCCACCTGGGAAGCTTCTTCGCCGCCATGCAGAATTTGCTTGCGGTGACGGAGCGCAGCGGTGGCGCCAAAGCGGGCGACGTCTACATCTTCAACGATCCGTATCTCGCCGCCGGCCAGCATCTGCCCGACATCTATATCGTCAAGCCGATCTTCATCGGCGGTGAGCTCGAAGGCTGGGCGACGACCGTCGCCCATCACAACGACGTCGGCGGCATCGTGCCCGGCTCCAATGCCATCGGCTCGACGGAGATTTACCAGGAGGGACTGCGCCTGCCGGTGCTAAAGCTCGCCGAGGCCGGCCGC
>JBHELS010000054.1:0-4951 GCA_046263015.1 Burkholderiales bacterium
GTCACCATTTAGGCGGCGAGCTCGAGCAGGATGTCCTTCACCGCCTGGGCGCGCTCGGGCCACGCCGGCATCTTCGCCTCGACGCGCAGCCGCTCCGGGCCGGCGAGGCGCGCGCCGCGACCTTTCTTCCGGATGAACGCGATCACCTTGCCGGCGTCGACGGGCGGATTCTTGATGAATTGCAGCTGTACGGCCTCGTGCGTCGCGTCGACGCGTGCCACGCCAAGCGGCCGTGCCGCGAGGCGCACCTGATGACAGGCGATGAGCGCGCGCGCCGGCTCCGGCAGCTCGCCAAAGCGATCGACCAGCTCCTCGGCGAGCGCCTCGAGCGCTTCGCGGCCGTCCGCGTCGGCGAGGCGCTTGTAGATCGACAGGCGCTCGTGCACGTCGCTGCAATAGCTCTCCGGCAGGAGCGCCGGCACGTGCAGGTTAACCTCCGTCGAGATGTCGATCGGGTCCTCGACGTCGATCGCCTTGCCGGACTTGAGGCGTCGCACCGCGCGTTCGAGCATCCGCGTGTAGAGGGAGAAGCCCACCTCCTGGATTTCGCCCGACTGCTCATCGCCCAGGATTTCCCCGGCGCCGCGAATCTCGAGGTCGTGCATGGCGAGATAGAAGCCTGAACCGAGCTCCTCCATGGCCTGGATCGCCTCCAGGCGCTTGAGCGCGTTCTTGTTGAGGGCGTCCTCCGGCGGTGTCAGCAGGTAGGCATAGGCCTGGTGGTGCGACCGACCGACGCGGCCGCGCAGCTGGTGCAGCTGCGCGAGACCGAACTTATCGGCCCGATTGATGACCATGGTGTTCGCGTGCGGGTTGTCGATGCCGGTCTCGATGATCGTCGAGCATAGGAGCACGTTGGCGCGCTGCGCGGTGAAGTCGCGCATCACGCGCTCGAGCTCGCGCTCGGGCATCTGTCCGTGCGCGACCGCGATGCGCGCCTCCGGCAGCAGCCGCTCGAGGCGCTCGCGCATGCGCTCGATCGACTCGACCTCGTTGTGCAGAAAGTAGGCCTGGCCGCCGCGCTTCAGCTCGCGCAGTACCGCCTCGCGGATCAGGCCTTCGGAGAACGGCGAGACGAACGTCTTGATCGCGAGCCGCTTCTCCGGTGCGGTGGCGATCACGGAAAAGTCGCGGATGCCTTCGAGCGACATGGCGAGCGTGCGCGGAATCGGCGTCGCGGTGAGCGTAAGGACGTCCACTTCCGCCCGCAGCTTCTTCAGCGCCTCCTTCTGGCGCACGCCGAAGCGGTGCTCCTCGTCGATGATCACGAGCCCGACCCGCGGCAATTTCACCTCGCGGCCAAGCAGCTTGTGCGTGCCGATGACGATGTCCACCTCGCCCTTGGCGAGCTTCCCGAGGATTTCGTTCGATTGCTTCGCCGTCTTGAAGCGCGAGAGCTCGGCGATGCGCACCGGCCACTCGGCGAAGCGATCGTTGAAGGTCTGGAAATGCTGCTCGGCAAGGAGGGTCGTCGGGCAGAGCACCACCACCTGCTTGCCGTCGGCGACCGCGATGAACGCAGCGCGCAGCGCGACCTCGGTCTTCCCGAAACCGACATCGCCGCAGACCAGGCGGTCCATGGGCTTGCCGGCCGCCATGTCGGTGATCACCGCCTCGATCGCTGCCGCCTGGTCGGTCGTCTCCTCGAAGCCGAAGCCGGAGGCGAACGCTTCGAGATCGTGCTGCCGGATGCCGAACGCGTGGCCGTGGCGCGAGGCGCGCTTTGCGTAGAGCGCTAGCAGCTCGGCCGCGGTGTCGCGCACCTGCTTCGCCGCGCGTGCTTTGGCCTTGTCCCATTGACCGCTGCCCAGCTTGTGCAGCGGCGCCTCCTCGGGCTGCGCGCCGCTATAGCGGCCAATGACGCCGAGTTGTGAGACCGGCACATAAAGCTTGTCGCCGCCTTCATATTGCAGAAGCAGGAACTCCGCTTTGCCGTCCTCGAGGTCCAGGGCAACCAGGCCTTCATAGCGGCCGATGCCGTGCTCCTCGTGCACGACAGGGTCGCCGATTTTCAGCTCCGAGAGGTCGCGAAGCAGCCCTTCGACGGAGCTTCGCTTCTCCACGGCGCGCGAGCGCCGGCGCACGACGCCAGCATAGAGCTCGGCCTCGGTAACGATGGCCCAGCCCTCAGAGGCAAGCGCGAAGCCGTTCGCGAGCGGCGCCACGCCGAGCATGAAACCCGCCGGGCTCGACTGGAACTCTTCAAAGCTCGACGCGGGCGCAGGCTTGAGACCGTATTCAGCGAGGTACGACGCCATGGTCTCGCGCCGCCCGGGGGACTCGGCCGCCACCATCACGCGAAGCCCGCAGCTCGCGAGCAAGGCCTTGAGCGCCGCGAGCGGATCCTGCGCGCGGCGGTCGACCGCGACCGCAGGCAGGGCCTGCGCGCTGAGCGGTCCGTCGCCTGGCTCATCGGCCTGCAGCACATCGACGCGCGGGTGCTCTTTCGCCCGCAGATAGAATTCTTCCGCCGGCACGAATATATCGGCGGGCGCGAGGAGTGGCCGGTCCGGGTCACCGCCCTGCATGCGGTAGCGCGACTGGGTATTGCGCCAAAACTCGTTGATCGCCGATGAGACATCGCCATGCAGCACCAGTGCGCAACCGCTGGGCAGATAGTCGAAGAGCGTCGCCGCACGCTCGAAAAAGAGCGGCAGGTAGTACTCGATGCCCGCTGCCGGCACGCCGTTCGAGACGTCGCGGTAGAGCCGCTTTTTCGACGGATCCCCCTCGAAGAGCTCGCGCCAGCGGCTGCGAAACCGCGCGCGGCCGGCGTCATCGAGCGGAAACTCGCGCGCCGGCAGCATCCTTATCTCGGTGACGTTGTAAAGCGTGCGCTGCGTGTCGACGTCGAAGGTCTTGATGCTGTCGATCACGTCGTCATCCAGGTCGAGGCGATAGGGAAGTGCGCTCCCCATGGGGAAGAGATCGATGATGCCGCCGCGCACGCACACTTCGCCGGGCGCGACGACCTGCGTGACGTGCTGGTAGCCGGCGGTCACCACCTGCGCCTTTAGCCGCTCGAGATCGAGCCTTTCGTCGGCGCGCAGGAAAAACGTGTGAGCCGCGATGTACGCCGGCGGGCACATGCGTACGAGCGCGGTCGGCGCGCTGATCACGGCGACGTCGAACTCTCCCCGCTGGATGCGGTAAAGGGTGGCGAGCCGCTCGGATATGAGATCGTGGTGCGGCGAGAACTGGTCGTAGGGCAGGGTCTCCCAGTCCGGCAGCAGACAGACGCGAAGTTGCGGCGCGAACCACGCGATCTCGTCCACCAGGCGCTGGGCGTCGAGCGCGTTCGCGCTCACGATCGCGACCGGATGCTCCTCGTGCGACAGGCGTGCGAGCGCGAGCGCGTCGGCCGAGCCGGCAAGCCGCGTATAGCGCCTACGGGAGGGAGGTGAATCGCGCTGCATCAAAATCGCAAAGCGTGCAATTATATCGGCCTGAATTCAAAGAACTTTGGCTCTATTCGCCCTCATACCTGCCGCGGGCAGCGGCACGCGCTTTGCGCCCGACGCGCCGAAGCAATACGCGCCGCTCGCCGGCCGCACGATGCTCTGGCATGCCGTGCGTGCATTGTCCGTGCCGCAAATGGCGGCGATATTCGTGGTGCTTGCGAGCGACGATGAGCGCTTCGACCGGGAGGACTGGAGCGCGTTTGCGGAGAAGCTGCAGCCGCTCTTTTGCGGCGGCGAGACCAGGCGCGACTCCGTGCTGAACGGCCTCGCGGCGCTTCGCGGCGACCTCGACGCCGACGACTGGATGCTGGTTCACGATGCGGCGCGCCCCTGCCTCTCGCGCGCCGATCTCGCGAAGCTGATCGCCGACGCGGAAGGCGATGAGGTCGGCGCGATCCTCGCGGTTCCGGTGGCCGAGACGGTGAAGCGCTCGCGCGCGGACGATGCGGGCGCGCAGCGCATCATCGCCACCGAGGATCGCTCGCAGCTTTGGCTCGCGCAGACGCCACAGATGTTCCGCGTCGGGCTCCTGATGCAGGCACTCGCGCGCGCGCCTCAGGCCACCGATGAAGCCGCCGCCGTCGAGGCGCTCGGGCTCATGCCGCGTCTCGTGCCGGGCAGCCGCGAAAACCTCAAGGTCACGTATCCGGACGATGTGAAGATCGCCGAAGCGATCCTCGCTTCGCGGGCATGAGAATCGGACAGGGGTTCGACGTCCATCCTCTCGTCGCGGGCCGCAAGCTCGTGATCGGCGGCGTCGACATTCCTTATGAGCGCGGGCTCGGTGGTCATTCGGACGCCGACGTGCTGCTGCACGCCATCTGCGACGCGCTTCTCGGCGCCACGGGACTCGGCGACATCGGCCAGCATTATCCCGATACGAGCGCCGAATTCCGCAGCATCGACAGCCGCAAACTGCTGCGCGATGTCGCGAAGAAGATCGCTGCCTTGAATTTCAAGGTCGTGAACATCGACGCCACCATCATCGCCCAGGCGCCGCGTATGGCGCCGCACATGGCGCGCATGATCGGCAACATCGCCTCCGACCTCGGCATCATGCCGGCGATCGTCAACGTCAAGGCCAAGACCACCGAGCATCTCGGCTTTCTCGGCCGCCTGGAAGGCATCGCGGCGCAGGCCGTGGCGCTCGTCGAATAATGTACTCGCCGCCGTATAACCGCATCGAAGATCGCGCCGCGCTGATCGCCTTCATGCGGGTGAATCATTTCCCCGTGCTCATCACCGGGCTCGGGGGCGAGCTGCACGCATCGCATCTGCCGGCCTTGATCGAGGATGACGGCGGCGAGATCGTCATCGATATGCATATGGCGCACGCCAATCGCCAGTGGCACGAGTTCTTCGAGGAGGAAGTGCTGGTCATCTTCACTGGTCCGCACGCCTACATCTCGCCGCGCTGGTACGAGGAGACGGAGCGCGTGCCGACCTGGAACTATGCGGCCGTGCACGCCTACGGCGTGCCGCGCATTGTG
>JBHELS010000055.1:0-14739 GCA_046263015.1 Burkholderiales bacterium
GTACCAGGCGAGCCTCGTCGCGCACGGGCCGTCGTTCTACCGGCGGCTCTTCCGGGAGGCGGGCGCGATCGGGCAGGTGCTCTACCTCGAGGCGGAAGCGGCCGGCGTGCGCGCGACCGGCATCGGCTGCTTCTTCGACGAGCCGGTGCACCAGGTGTTCGGCTTTCGCGACCTCGCTTTCCAGTCGCTCTACCACTTCACCGTCGGCGGCCCGGTGGACGATCCGCGCCTCACCACGCTCCCGGCCTACGGCGCGCGTGTGAAGGCGCGACCGCGCGGCATGGACCTGCCCTAGCTCGCGTTATGTGTAACGCTCGAGCAAGAAGCGCCAGGCGTTACCGACTTATCCTATAGCGATGCCGGCCAACCTCTCGCCGGAATACAAGAAAGCCGAGCAGGCGTATCGCGCGGCGCGTGAGCCGCGCGAGCGCCTGGATTGCCTCAAGGAGATGCTGCGCTCGATCCCCAAGCACAAGGGCACCGAGCATCTGCAGGCCGACATCAAGTCGCGCATCAAGGAGCTCACCGATGAGCTCGCCGGACCGAAGAAGGGCGGCGCGCGCGGCGCGCCGTTCGCGCTGCGCCGTGAAGGCGCGGCGCAGGTGTGCCTGGTCGGCCCGCCGAACTCGGGCAAGTCGACGCTGCACGTGGCACTCACCGGCTCGCACAGCGAAGTCGGCGCTTTTCCGTACACCACCCAGGCGCCCGTGCCGGGCATGCTCGCCTACGAGGACATCGCCTTTCAGCTCGTCGACCTGCCGCCGGTGTCGCGAGCCCACATCGAGCCGGCGCTCTTCGGCGTGCTCGCGCTCGCCGATGCCGCCTGGCTGGTGGTCGACCTCACCGACCCCGATTGCACGGAGCACGTGACGGCGATCCGCGAAGAGCTCGCGCGCCACAAGATCGTGTTCGACGAGAACTGGCCGCGGCAGCCGGAGGACTACGTCTTGCGCCTGCGCCTGCCGACCCTGCTGGTGGCGAACAAGAGCGACCTCGATCCGGATCCCGACGAGGTGAAAGTGCTCGAAGAGCTGCTCGACATCCGCTACCCGGCGTTCGCGGTCTCCGCGAAGACCGGCCGCGGGCTGGGCGAGCTCGCGCCATTCCTTTTCAAGGCGCTCGGCATCGTGCGGGTGTATTCCAAGATCCCCGGCAAGCCCGCCGACCGGCAGCGGCCGTTCACCGTGCGCCGCGGCGCGAGCGTGCTCGACGTGGCGCGTCTCGTGCATCACGACGTCGCCACGGCGCTGAAATACGCGCGCCTCTGGGGAAGCGGCGAGTTCGATGGCCAGCAGGTCGGACCCGAGCACCGCGTCGCCGACGGCGATGTGCTCGAGCTGCACGCGCGCTAGCGCCGCGGCGGTGCTACTTGTCGACGATGCCGAGCCTCGCCATGTTGCGACAGTTTTCGACGAATCAATCGACCTGAATCTTCGCCGCCGCCGCGACCGCCTTCCACTTATGCACTTCGCCGGCGACGAAAGCGCTCGCTTGCTCGGGCGTCATGGCCATCGGCTGGACGGCCATGGTGGCGAGCCGCGCGGCGTAGTCCGCATCCGCGAGGATATTCGCGGTCGCTGCGCGCAGCCGCGCCTGCACGGCCTCGGGCGTCTTGACCGGTGTGCCGATGCCCCACCAGGTGCTCGAGACGACGCCGGGCATGCCGAGCTCGGCGAAGGTTGGAACGTCGGGCAGGAGCTTCAACCGGCTCGTGTGCGCCACCGCAAGCGCGCGCAGCTTGCCGCTCGCGATGTTCGATTTGAGCGCGGTGAGGTCGTTGACGATCATGTCGACTTCGCCCGAGAGGAGCGCGAGAGTCGCCGGCTGTCCGCCCTTGAAGGGCACGACGAGGAGATCGGCGCCGGTCTGCTGCTTAAGGAGCTCCGCCGCCATCTGCACGATGGTGCCGACGCCGGAGGAGGCGATGGTGTACTTGCCGGGGTCGCGCTTGGCCATCGCCACCAAGTCGGTGGCGCTGTTCGCCGGCAGGCCCTCGCGCACGGCGAGGATGTGCGGCGCGTTCGCGATCAGACCGATGAGCGCGAAGTCCTTCCAGAAATCGTAGGGCACCTGCTTCATGACGAGCGGGTTGATCACCATGGTGCTCGTCGTGCCGAAGACGAGCGTGTAGCCGTCGGGCGCGGCCCGCGCGGCCGCCGCAGTGCCGATCGAGCCGCTCGCGCCGTCGCGGTTGAGCGTGACTACCGGCTGTCCGACGATCGCCGAGAGCTGCTGGGCGTAGAGCCTGCCGACGATGTCGGCTGGCCCGCCGGCGGGGAAGGGCACGATCATCTGGATCGGCTTCGCCGGATAGTCCTCTGCCGCGAAAGCCGCGCAGGCGACGAAGAGCAAACACCAGCGGATCGCAATCTTCATGCAGGCCTCCGGAAGTCGTGGACACACTGGACATGCGCGGCGCGCGCCTTTCCTCTCGTTGGCGCGTCGCGGACAAAGGGACGCGCGGCATGGACGCGGCCGGCTGCGAGCGCGAGAATCCGCGCATCATCCAGACGGAGGAAATTATGGCTGACAAAGTCACGGAGCTCGTCGTCATGATGACGAAGGGCGCCGACCACGAGCTCTCGTCGGTCGGCTTCACGATCGCGAACGGCGGCATGACCGCCGGCCTCAAGGTGAGCGTCTTCCTGACGAGCGCGTCGGTGGACCTGGTGCGCAAGCGCGCCGCCGATGTGCCGCATGTGCCGCCGCTCGAGCCGCTCAAGGGGCTCATCGACGACTTCCTGCGGCGCGGCGGCACGCTGTGGGCGTGCACGCCATGCGCCAAGGCGCGCGGCTACACGCAGGAGGATCTGATCGACGGCGTGGTGATCACCGGCGCGAGCGCGATGCACGAGCGCATCAAGGCAGGCGCCGCCACGCTTTCCTTCTAGCCGCGCATGTCCGCCAAGCCGAACGCACCGGCGTTCAGGCGTGTTCGCTGCCGAACTCCGGGCCGTCGAGCTGGCGTACTTCGCACTCGAGGTTCCATTCATCGCCATGGACCCGCAGGAAGCGCTTGGTCAGCTCGAGCGCTTCCTGCATCGATTTCGCCTCGAGGATCGCGTAGCCGCCGATCACCTCCTTCGTCTCGGTGAACGGTCCGTCGACCGTCGATAGCTTGCCGCCGCGCAGGCGCACGCGCACGCCTTCCGCCGTCGGCCGCAGGCCCGCTGTGCTGACGAGCGTGCCGCTGCGGGTCAGCTCCTCGATCAGCTTGCCCATGTCCTGCATGAGCTGCTCACTGGGCGCCTGGCCGCTTTTCTCGTCGATGCGGATCATCGATAGGTATCGCATGTTGATCTCCTGGACTCGTAAAGTATCGCGGACCCGGCACGCGCCCGTCCGTCAGTGCTAGTCGAATGGGCGAATACGGAATCGACATTTCAGCCGAAGAGGGGAAATCGGGCTCTGACCCCGAATTGCGACAACGTCGGCTCCGCCTTCCAGCAGGTGAGCGATGATGCCTATCATTCCGGTTTTTGGGAGAGGACATGCCGAAGACAGTGCTGATCACCGGCGCCGGAAGCGGCTTCGGCCGCGGTGCGGCTCTGCAGCTTGCGGAACGCGGCCACAAGGTGGTCGCCGCGGTGGTGAACGAGCAGCAGGCGGCCCAGCTCGCAAAGGCGCGGCCGCAGTTGACCGTGGTTAGGATCGACATCACCGACGCCAAGGACATCGCCAAAGTGGACGAGTGGAATCTGGATGTCTTCATCGCCAACGCGGCGATCGGACAGACGGGTCCGCTATCGCTGATCCCGCTCGAGCGGCTGCGCGGGGTGTTCGAGGTTAACGTCTTCGGCACCGTCGCCATTACGCAGCGCGTGGCGCAAGCGATGCGAAAGAAACGCGCCGGGCGAATCATCATCATGTCGTCGATCGGCGGCGTACGCGCCGGCGTCGGCTCCGGGCCGTACACGATGACGAAGCACGCCATCCAGGCGTTCGGCACGGCGTTGCGCGCGGAGCTGAAGATGTTCGGCGTCGATGTCTGCCTGATCAATCCGGGGCCTTACGCCACGGGGTTCAACGACCGCATGGCGAACGACCCGGGTCCCTGGTTCGACCGCCAGCGCGCCGCGCCCGAGGACGTGGCGGTGATGGATCAACTCATGCAGCGCATCACCGTCGGCCAGATGAACCCGTCCGAAGTGGTCAAGCGCTACGTCGAGCTGGTCGAGGCCGAGTCGACCGAGCTCGTGAACTTCGTGCCGCCCGACATCGTCGAGCGCATGAGCAAGTCGATGCCGGCGCGCTGAGCTTCACCGAGGGCATCATCTTCCACGACGCGGCGTAGGAAAGGAAAAGGCCGGAGGATCGCTCCGGCCTTCTGCGGAAGGCTGACGGACTATCGCGGTTGCGCTGCGACGGCCGCGGCGAACTCGTCCTTGCCGAGCTTGCCGTCGTGGTTCGTGTCGTACTGGCTGAAGTTCTGCTGCAGCCAGGGCAGTGTCTGGGCTTCCGTCTGATCGATGCCGCCGTCGTTGTTTTTGTCAAGGCTGTCGAACTGGCTCGCCGCATTGCTGCTCGCGCCCGCCGCGCCCGGGGCGTTGCCACGCGCTGCGTGCTGCGCGTTCATCGCTGCGGCGAACTCGTCCTTGCCGAGCTTGCCGTTATGGTCCATGTCGTACTGGCTGAAGTTTTGCTGCAGCCAGGGGACTGCCTGGGCTTCGGTCGGATCGATGTTGCCGTCGTTGTTCTTGTCGAGGCTGTCGAAATAGCGCCCGGTATCGGCGCTCGCGCCGGCCCCGCCCCGGGTGCCGCCGCGTGCGGTGCGCTCGGCGTTCATGGCCGCGGCGAACTCGTCTTTGCCGAGCTTGCTGTCGTGGTTCGTGTCGTACTGGCTGAAGTTTTGCTGCAGCCAGGGTCTCGCCTGGGCTTCGGTCTGATCTATGGAGCCGTCGTGGTTCTGGTCGAGCGCGGTGAACGCGCGGTCGATGCGGCTCGAGTCGGAAGAAGTATCCGCTGCGCTGACCGGTATCGCTGTGAAAACGCCCGCGGCCAGGGCCGCGCCTATTGCATATTTCAGGTTCATGACATTCCTCGTGGGTCGACGCCCGTAATGCCCGCAAGAAATATGCGACCGGAAGACGTGCGAGGTCCGGCAACGTCAATGCCCGAGCGTCGGCGAGACGAGCGCATGAGCAAGTCGATGCCGGCGCGGTAGCAAGAAGCGGTCGCCGCCGCGCGTGCCGCGCCTGCCGCGTATTCGCCAGACTCTCTACTTGATGCCCGCCGGCATGAACTGCATGAACCGGCGCTGAAAGTGTGCCGGCGCTGAGCACCGGCGCGCGGCCGCTACGACGAGTACCTGAGCGCTAGCGGTCTTTTTCGGCGGCGGGTTTACCTGCCCGCAGGATGGGCGCCAGGCGATCGGCATCGGCCTTCATGAAGGCGTCGTAATCTGCCGTCTTTAGCACGCGCACGCTCTGCCCCACGCCCCGCAGCCTTGTCCTCACGTCTTCGTCCTGTGCCGTCAGCTCGATTTCCCGGGCCAGGTGCTCGCGGACCGCCGTCGGTACCTTCGCATTGACGACGAAGCCGTTCCAGCTCGTGAACTCGTAATCGAGCCCGGTCGCTTCTTGCACGCCCGGAGCGGGCACCGGATCGGAGATACCCGTCCGGGACGTTGCGGCGAGCGCGCGCACGCTTCCGTCCTGGAGCTGCTTGAGGAGAAACACGGTCGGGACGAAAGTCGCTTCGACTTGGCCGCCGAGGAGGTCGGTAATGAGGTTTGCGGAGGTCTTGTAAGGCACGTGGACGATATCGATGCCAGCGCGTCGGGCGAACAACGCGCCGGCGAGGTGGGTGGTCGAGCCGAAGCCCGCGGAGGCGTAATTGATGGAGCCGGGTTTTTGCTTCGCCAGCGCGATGAATTCCTGTATTGTCCTCACGCCGAGCTTCGGATTCACCGCCAGCACGAAAGGCGCGTCGGCAACCAGCGCCACTCCGGCGAAGTCACGCAGGCTGTCGTAGGTGAGGTTGTCATACAGAAGGTTGTTGAGCGCGTGAGCCGCATTGACGGCAAGGACCGTATAGCCGTCGGCCGGTGCCGCGAGCGCCGCTTGCGCCGCGATGCTGCCGGCCGCGCCGGGCCGGTTATCAATGACGAACGGTTGCCCGAGGCGCTTCCCGAGCTTGTCGGCAAAGATGCGCGCGATGACGTCGGTGCTTACGCCCGCGGCCGGGGCGAGGATACGCACCGTGCGGCTCGGATAGGTTTCCTCGGCCTCCACCAAAGAAGCAAGGCCGAGCAGGCACAAGGCGAGCGCAATCGCCGTCGATCGAATCTTCATTGCACTTCCTCGTCTAGTTGCCGCGCGCGCCGGTCGCTTTGACCACCGGTGCCATCCGATCCATTTCGGCCTTGATGTAGGCATCGAACTCCGAGCCCATGCGGATCTTCGGGTAGATCGCCTGGCTGTTAAGCCACTGCGTCATTTCCGGCTCTTCCACAATCGCCTTGATATCGCGCCCGAGCTGCTCGACGATCGGCTTCGGCGTCTGCGCCGCCGCGACAAACCCGTAGTAGGTGCTGAAGGAGAAGTCCTTGAGGCCCGCGGCGCTTTCCACGGTCGGCGCGTCCACCGGCGAGTGCAGCGGCGTGCGCGACGTCACCGCGAGCGCGAGAACCTTCCCTTCCTTGATTGGCCCGAGAAGGTAGGGCACGGGCGCCACCACCGAATTGATTCTTCCCGCCAGGATGTCGGTGCGAATTTCCGGGCCTTTATAGGGCACGTGCAGGAGATCGATTCCGGCGCGGTGGGCGAGATAGGCGGCGGCGAGGTGCGTCGTCGTGCCGACGCCGGCGGAGCCGTAGTTGATCTTGCCGGGGTTCTTCTTCGCGAGCGCGATGAACTCGGCGAGGTTCTTGACGCCCAGGCTCGGATGCACCATCACAAGGCTCGGCGCATCGCCGAACTGAAGTATCCCGGCGAAGTCCTTGAGGGTGTCGAAGGTGAGGTTGTCGTAGAGCAGCGGATTGAGCGAATGCTGAAGGTTCACCATGAAGATGGTGTAGCCGTCGGCCGGCGCCTTGGCGACAGCGGCGGCCGCCATGGTGCCGCCGGCGCCCGGGCGGTTCTGCACGATCACCTGCTGCCCCACGCGCTTCGCCAGGCGGTCGGCGAGAAAGCGCGCCAGCACGTCGGAGGTGGTCGCCGTGGCCGCGGGGATCACGAGCTGGATGGCGCGCGACGGATAGTGCTCCTGCGCTAACGCGCTCGCCGCGGCGAGCAGGGTCACGAGCGTGATGGCAGTGCGAAGCATCGAGCCTCCTGGAAGGCTGCCACCGTAGCACCGGCAAAGCATCGACGTCAATGTATTTAAGCGACGCGATTACATTGACATCGATGTAATTCGGGTTTACAAAGCACGGTCCCCATGGCGCGCCGCATCCCCTACACCGCAGGCATCGCATTTCTCCTGCGCGACACCTATGGCGCATTCGCCCGGGAGTTCCAGCAGGCGCTTGCCGAGGCCGGCATCACCATGAGCATGTTCTTCTTCCTGCAGGCACTCGCCCGGCGCGACGGCCTTTCGCAGCGGGAGCTGATGGACGGGGCCGGGCTCATGCAGCCGGCGACGAGCAGCGCGCTGAAGGAAATGGAGCGCCTGCGCCTCATCTCGCGCGAGACCGACCCGCAGGATGCGCGCGTGGTGCGCTTCTACATGACGGCCAAGGCGCGCTCGCTTTTCGAAAAGAGGCTGCTGCCGGCAGGGGCGCGGCTGCGCGAGCGGGCACTCGTCGATTTCACCGCGGCAGAGCTGCAGACGCTGCGCGAGCTGTTGCTCAGAATGAAGGCGAATCTGGACAAGGAAGCGACGCTGAGCGTCGCAGAGGAAACATGAAAGCCGCGAGCCGGGATGTTTTCGTCGCCGTCGACACCGGCGGTACTTTCACGGACCTGGTGATGTACGACCCAGGCGCGCGCGAGGTGCGCTACACGAAGGCACTGACGACCCACAAGGATCCGATCGACGGCATTCTCGACTGCACGCGCAAGGCCGAAGTGGCGCTCGATCGCGCGGCGCTCTTCAAGCACGGCACCACGCACGTCATCAACACGCTCCTCGAGCGCTCGGGCAGGCCCATTGCGCTCGTCACGACCCGCGGCTTTGGCGACATCATCGAATTTGGGCGGGGCAATCGCACCGAGCCGTTCAATCTTTTCTACCGGCGCGAGCCGCCGCTGGTCGCGCGCGAGCACCGCTTCGAGATCGACGAGCGCATCGACGGTCAGGGCAAGGTGCTGCGCGCACCGCAGCGCGTCGAAGTGGAGGAGGTGGCGGAGAAACTCAAGCGCCTGCCCATAGCGGCGGTGGCCGTCTCGTTCATCAACTCCTACCTCGAGGCTTCGCACGAGGAAGAGGTCACGGCGTGGCTGCGCGAGCTCCTGCCCGATCTCTTCGTCACCAACGGGGTCGAGCTCACGCGCGAGTGGTACGAGTACGAGCGTACCTCCACGGCCGCGGCTAACGCCTACGCCGGCCCGACCGTCGGGCGCTACGTGGCGGCGCTCGACCAGGCGCTCGGCAAGCGCAGCTTCGGCGGGCGCCTGCTGATGATGGGCTCCAACGGCGGCATCCTCTCAGCGCAGCACGCCGCCGGGGCGCCGATCCTGCTTGTGGAGTCGGGCCCCGTTGGCGGCTGCATCGGCGCTGGCGCCTTCGGCAATGAGCTCGGCTTCAACAATCTCATCGCCTTCGATATGGGCGGCACCACGGCGAAATGTGCGGTGGTGAAGAACGGCGAATTCGCCGTCGAGTCGCTCTACTACGCCGGCGGTTACGGCCGCGGCATCCCGATCCGTGCGCCGGTGATCGATATGGTCGAAGTCGGCGCTGGCGGCGGCTCCATTGCCTACGTCGACGGCCAGAACCGGCTCAACGTCGGACCGCGCAGCGCCGGATCGATGCCCGGCCCGGTCGCCTATGGGCGTGGCGGCAAGGAGATTACCGTCACCGACGCGAACCTGCTGCTCGGTCGCTTGAACCCCGATCGCTTCCAAGGCGGCGAGATGCGCCTCGACAGCGAAGGCGCGCGCCGGGCGCTCGCCGACGGGCTCGGAAAATCGCTCGGCTACCACGGGGAGCAGCGCCTCCTCCAGCTCGCGTGCGGTGTCCTCGCCATTGCGGCGGTGAAGATGGGCGACGCGATCAAGCGCATCACGGTCGAGCGTGCGCTCGATCCACGCGATTTCGTGCTCTTCTCCTATGGCGGCGGCGGGCCTTTGCATTCCGCGGACCTGGCGCGAGAGCTCGCAATCCCGCTCGTCCTCATACCGCCTGAGCCGGGCAACTTCTCGGCGATCGGCATGCTGCTCGCCGATATCCGCCGTGATGAGGGCCGAACCTATCTCAAGCCGCTGACCGGCGAAACACTCCGCGGCGCCGACGCGCTCTTCGCCGGGATGGAGGCGGCGATGAAAACGTCCATCACGGCCGATTTCGGCAAGGTGCCGATAAGGTTTGAGCGCACGGCCGAGATGCGCTTCCGTGGTCAGTACCACACCGTTCGTGTCCCGGTCACGACCGAGGACGCGGACGAGGTGCGCCAGACCTTCCACCAGATTTACCGCCAGCGCTACGGCCATGCGATGGAGAAGTCACCGGCCGAGTTCGTTTCCGTGCACTGCACGGCGATGGCCCAGACACCGAAGCCAAGCATTGCGGCATTGGCGGGAGAGCTTGCGAGCACCGCTCCTCGCGACGTGCCCACGCGCCCGGTGTTCTTCCCGGCCCATGGCGGCGCCGTCGCTACCAAGGTGTTCACGCGCCGCAGCCTGCCGATCGGTTTCAAGGCCGACGGTCCGGCCGTGATCGAAGAGTACGGCTCCACGACGCTCGTCAGCCCCGCCGATCGCTTCGAGATCGGCCCCCTGGGCGAGATCCGCATCCACATTGATCAGATAGCGAAGGCATAAGCATGGACCGCGGTATCAACCACGTCGAAGTCGATCCCGTTCGGCTGGAGATCATCCGCAGCGGGCTGCAGTCGATTCCCGATCTCATCGAAGCGGACCTGATGCGCACCGCCTACAGCCCGCTCGTCTATGAGTACAAGGACTACGCGGTGGGCGTCGTCGATGCCGAAGGCCGCCATGTTTCCGTCGCGACCCACGGTGCCACGGGGCTCCTCATGAATATGCTCGGGCTCGCGGTACGCGACGGCATCAAGATCTATGGCCGCGAGAACATCCATCCCGGCGACATCATCATGACGAACCACGCCGGCACGATGGGTCAGCACCTGAACAACGTCGTGATGTACACGCCCGTCTTTGCCGAAAGTGGCCGGCTGGCCGCCTTCATGTGCGTCAACGTGCACTGGGTAGACGTCGGCGGCACCTACCCAGGCTCGTGCATCGGCACCGATACCACCGAGCTGATTCAGGAAGGACTGCAGCTGCGCTCCGTGAAGCTCTTCCGCAAGGGCGAGCTCATCGAGGAGGTGTTGCGCATCGTCGAATACAACACGCGACTGCCCGAAATGGTGCTCGGCGATCTCTGGGCGCAGCACGCCGGAGTCGTCAAGGGCAAGCAGATGTTCGAGCAGCTCCTCAAGCGCTTTGGCGAGGACACGCTCTTCTCCGCCATCTCGCAGATCTGGCGCAACTCCGAAGTCGCGGCGCGCGCCGCGGTGCGCGCGGTGCCCGAGGGCGTCTACGAAGCGAGCTCGTTCCTCGACGACGACGGCGTCGATCGCGGCAAGCGCATTCCGGTTCACGTCAAGGTCGAGATCAAGGACGGCGAATTCATCGTCGATTTTTCCGGCTGCGGCGCGCAGGTGCGCGGTCCTTTCAACGCCGGCATCGAAGGTGGGGCGGTCGCTTCGGCGTGCATCGCCTTCAAGTACCTTTTCACTCCGGACGAAGCGGTGAACGAGGGCGGCCTTGCTCCGGTGAAGGTGATTGCGCCCTCCGGCAAGTTTGTCAGCGCCGTGGGTAATGCGCCGCTCGGTCTTTATCAGACGCCGATGCCGACGGTGATCGACACCATCATCGCGGCGATGGCGCCCGTGCTGCCGCACCGCGTCGCGGGCGGCCATCACGGAGCTCACGACGTGCACGGTTTCAGCGGTGTCCATCCGGCCACAGGGAACGTGTTCAGCTTCTTCGACACTGCGCACGGCGGCTGGGGCGCGTCTGCGCACGGCGACGGCGGTGGTCCCTTCAAGACCCTGCGACATGCGGACAACAAGGACATTCCCATTGAGAGCGTCGAAGCGCTGTATCCGCTGCGCGTCGAACACAGCCGCTTTCGCACCGACAGCGGCGGCGCCGGCAAATATCGCGGCGGCCTCGGTATCGACAAGACCATCCGGGCCCTCGCGCCGATCCACGTCACGCTCGCCTTCGAGCGTTTCCATTGCCCGCCTTGGGGCCTGAACGGCGGCCACGCCGGGGACCCGGCGCACGCGGAGGTTGAGACTGAGGCGGCCGGCGTGCGCTCGGTGCTGAAGGAGAGCCGCATCCCCGTCCAGGCGGGCGACCTCGTGCACCTCCATACGGGCGCGGGCGGCGGCTACGGCAACCCGGCCGAGCGTGATCCGGGGGAGGTTCGCCGCGACGTCCTGCGCGGATTCGTCTCGCCGGAGCAGGCGAAGGATGTGTACCGCGTGGTGATAGACGCCGATGGCCGCGTGGATACGACGGCGACCGGCGCGCTGCGCGGCGCCGCGATTTGATCGGCTAACGGAGGGAAGAAGAATGGCACGACTGCAAGACCGCACGGCGCTCGTCACCGGCGCCAACAGAGGCATCGGGCTCGCCATCGCAAAGGAGCTCGCGAAAGAGGGCGCGATCGTGCTGCTCGCCGGGCGCAAGAAGGCCGCGCTCGAAGCGGTGCGAAAGGAGATCGAGGCCGAGGGTGGCAAGGCGCAGGTCTGCGTCGTCGACCTGGAGAAGGAGAAATCGATCCGGGAGTTCGCCAAGGGCCTGAAGAAGAAGCGGCTCAAGGCGCTCGACATTCTGATCGGCAACGCGGCGTCCCTCGGCGCCCGCGTGCCGCTCACCAAGTACCCGCTCGACACCTGGCGCCAGACATTCCGCATCAACGTCGAGGCGAATCTGATTCTGCTGCAGGAGTTCGATACGCTGCTGAAAAAATCCGACGCGCCGCGCGTCGTCATGCTGTCGGCGCGCGTGGCTACGACGGGCAAGGCCACCACCGGCTCCTATGCGGTGAGCAAGGCGGCGCTCGAGTCGATCGTGCGCATCTACGTCGCCGAGAACGGCCAGTCCCCGGTGCGCATCAATATCGTGAGCCCAGGCCCGACGCGCACCACGATGCGCGCGCGCGCGGAACCCAATGAAGACCCGATGAGCATCAAACCGCCGGAGAAGATTGCGCGACTGTTCGTTGAGCTGTCGACGCCCGAGTGCCAGATCCAAGGCAAATGGGTCGACGCCGACGAGTGGCTGAGCGGCAAGTGGAGCCTCAACACATGAAGCGCATCACCTTATTCCTCGCCGCGCTATGCGTTTGCGCGGCCGCCGCGGCGCAGACCTACCCGGCAAAGCCCGTGCGCTTCGTGGTGCCATTCCCGCCCGGAAACGCCGGCGACCTGATGGCGCGCATGCTGGCCGAGAAGATGGGCACGAGCATGAAGCAAGCGATCATCGTCGATAACCGGCCGGGCGCTGGCGGCAACATCGGCGCCGAGCACGCGGCGAGGTCCGCGCCCGACGGCTACACGGTCCTGATCGCCGCGAGCGGCATCGTCACCGCCAACGCTTTCCTGTACAAGCTCAACTTCGACCCGCAGAAGGACCTGGCGCCAGTGACGCTGCTCTACAGCGGCGCTCCGCTTCTCGTAGTCAGCCCGAAGGTCGAGCAGAAGACGCTTGCCGAGCTGATCGCCTACGCGAAGAAGAATCCGGGCAAGCTGACGTACGCGTCCTACGGCTCGGGCCATGTCTCGCACATCATTGGCGAGATGTTCAAGCAGGCGGCGGGCGTCGACATCCTGCACGTGCCGTACAAGAACTCGCCGCTGCCGGACGTCATGTCCGGCCAGGTCGACATGATTTTCGAGTCGCCGCTTCTGGTGGTGAAGAACAAGGACCGCCTGCGTCCGCTTGGTGTCGTCAGCGCGAAGCGCAACCCGAAGCTACCGGAGGTACCGGCGATCGCCGAGGCGCTGCCGGGCTTCGAGGTGACCGGGTGGCTCGGCGCCTTCGCGCCCGCCGGCACGCCGCAGGATATCGTGCAGCGCCTGAACCACGAGTTCATCGCGGCGATGGACGCGCCCGACTTCAGGAAGCGGCTCGATGAGCTGATGCTCGACCCGGGCGGCGGCACGCCCGAGGAATTCGGCGCGTACGTGCGCGCGGCCTACGAGCGCGTGGGGCAGGTGATCCGCCGCGCCGGCATCAAGGCGGAGTAGCGCCATGAAATGGTGCCGCATCGAGGTCGAGGGCAAGCCCGCCTTTGCGCTGGTCGAGGGCGCCGATGCCGTGCTCGTGGACGCGCCGCCATACGAAGAGCACCGGCGCACCGGGAAAAGGCTGCCACTCGCGACGGCGAGGCTGCTCGCGCCGGTGACGCCCTACAACTTCTATGCGGCCGGCATCAATTTTCACAGCCACATCGACTGGGCCAACCAGCACCTCGGCATGTCGCTCAAGCCGCCGGCGCAGGCCGATATCGGCTACCGCTCGCCGAACGCGCTCGTGGGCAACGGCGACGACGTCGTCATTCCGAAGGACGCGCCGGGGCCGATCCATTTCGAGGGCGAGCTGGTCGCGATCATCGGCAAACGGGCGAAGAATCTCAGCCAAGCGAACGCGCTCGACTGCGTCGCCGGCTACACCCTCGGCAACGACCTCAGCGAGCGCAGCTTCCAGAAGAGCGACCGCACGCTGTGGCGCGCGAAGAACATCGACACGTTCAAGCCAATGGGCCCCCTCGTCGTCAGCGGCATCGATCCGACGGACCAGGTGATCAGAGTGCGGGTGAACGGCAAAGAGGCGACGTCCTATAACACGAAGGCGGCGATCTTCAGCCTGCAGCATTACATCGCGCGCATGAGCGCCTACCTGACGCTGTGGCCGGGCGACGTGATCTGGCTCGGCTGCGACGGACCGACGCTGCCGGCGCTGGAGCACGGCGATCTCGTCGAGGTTGTTAACGAAGCGATCGGCGTACTCGCCAACCGCGTTGTTAAGGCTTCATAAGGAAAACCCGCGCAGTCATTGCTACTTGATGCCGGCCTGCATGAACGACTGCATGAACTGGCGCTGGAAGAGGAGGAAGGCGACGAGGAGCGGCGCGACGGCCATCAATGTGCCGGCGCTAATCACGGACCAGTCAACGCCTGACTCGGGGGCGCCGAAGATCGCTAGGCCGACGGTGAGCGGGCGCGTCTCGACCGAGTTCGTGACAATGAGCGGCCAGAGGAAGTTGTTCCAGTGATAGCTCACCGAGACGAGCGCGTAGGCGAGGTAGGTGGGGCGCGCGAGCGGCACGTAGACGCGCCATAGCACGCCGAGCCACGAGCAGCCCTCGACGCGCGCGGCTTCCTCGAGCTCGCGCGGGATCGTCTTGAAGGTCTGGCGTAGGAGAAAGATGCCGAAGGCGCTCGCCATGTACGGCAGGCCGATGCCGAGGATGGTGTCGACCAGGCCGAGCTTCGCCATGGTGCGGTAGTTCTCGACGATCAGCACCTCCGGCATGATCATGAGCTGCACCAGCACCAACGCAAAGGCGATGTCGCGCCCGGCGAAGTCGAAGCGCGCA
>JBHELS010000056.1:0-9221 GCA_046263015.1 Burkholderiales bacterium
CGACCGCACGCGCGTGACCGTGAACGGCTTCACCGCGCTCGGGCTAGTGGAGATGACGCGCAAGCGAACGCGCGAGTCGCTCGCCCATGTGCTGTGCGAGCCATGTCCGACCTGCTCGGGCCGGGGCGAGGTGAAGAGCGCTGATACCGTCTGCTACGACATCCTGCGCGAGATTCTGCGCGAGGCGCGCGCCTTCGGCGAGGCCCGGGAATTTCGCATCCTCGCTTCACAGAGCGTGATCGATCGCTTTCTTGAGGAGGAGGCGCCGTCGCTCGAGATGCTCTCCGACTTCATCGGCCGGCGCATCTCGATGCAGGTGGAGGCGAGCTACACGCAGGAGCAGTTCGACATCGTCCTGATGTAGCACTTGATCGCCGTCAAGGCATCGCATCGGCAGGCGCGACGTAATACGCGCTCGCTCCAAATCCTTATTTTCATCAACCAGAGGAGCTCCTATGCAGCATTGGTTAGCAGGTGCGGGCCTTGCGCTGTCGCTCAGCGTCGCGCAGGCCGCGATCAAGGAAGAGCCGGTCACGTACAAGGATGGCGAGACGACGATGAAAGGCTTCGTTGTCTATGACGACGCGGTGAAGGCGAAGCGCCCAGGCATCATCCTCGTGCACGAGTGGTGGGGCATCACCAAGCATATCCACAATGAAGCGCGCCGCTTCGCCCAGAAGGGCTACAGCGCCTTCATCGCCGACATGTACGGTGAGGGCAAGACGGCCGACAATCCGAAAGACGCGGGCGCCCTCGCCGGCAGCGTCATGAAGAACCCGCAGGTCATGGAATCACGCTTCAATGCCGCGCGCGCCGCGCTCGCGAGGCACGCGAGCGTCGACGGCAGCAAGATCGGCGCGGCGGGCTACTGCTTCGGCGGCGCGGTGGCCCTCAACATGGCGCGCGCCGGCGCCGATATCGCCGCGGTTGCCGCATTCCATGCCACTCTTTCCATGAACACGCCCGCTCCGAAAAGTATGAAGACGAAGGTGCTGGTGCTTAACGGAGCCGACGATCCCTTCGTCAAGCCCGAACAGGTGGCAGCGCTCAAGAAGGACATGGAGGCGGCCAAGGCCGATTACCGCTACGTGAATTACCCAGGCGCGGTGCACGCTTACACCGACCCCGGGGCGACGGAGGTCGGCAAGAAATTCAACATGCCGGTTGCCTACAACGCGAAAGTGGACAAGCAGGCGAAGGCCGAGGCCGACAAGTTTTTCGCCGCGGCGCTGAAGAAATAGCGCGCGTAAACAAAAAAGCCGCCCGCGGGCGGCTTTTTTTTCGCGGATTGCGATCAGTCGGCGTAGACGCCCGCTTTCTTGATTAGCGGCGCCCACTTGTCGATTTCGGACTTCAGGTGCTGCTGGAGCGCCGCGGGCGTCGCCTTGTCAGGCGGATAGGTCGTGGCGCCAAGGTCGGCAAAGCGCTTCTTCACTTCCTCTTCCTTGAGTGACGCCTGCAGCGCGCCCGAGAGCTTGTCGATTACCGGCTTGGGCGTGCCTTTAGGCGCGTACAGCCCATGCCAGATGCCGACCTCGAAGCCCTTGAGTCCCTGCTCGTCGAGCGTCGGGATATCGGGCAGAGACGGCACACGCTTGAGCGAGCTGACGCCGTAGACCTTCACCTTGCCGCTTTTGATTTGCGAGGTGGTATTGGTCGTCTGATCGCACATGAAGTCGACCTGCCCGCCAAGGAGATCATTCATCGCCGGGCCCGTGCCCTTGTAGGGCACGGTGAGGATGTCGGTCTCGATCGAGCTCATGAAGAGCATGCCGCAAAGGTGCGACGCTGCGCCGATGCCGGCATGCGCGTAGGTGACCTTCTGCTTGTTCTTCTTGATGTAGTCGAGGAACTCCTTGAAGCTGCCGGCCGGAAAGTTGGCTCGCGCAATGAGCGTCATCGGCACGTCGTTGATCAACCCGATGTACTCGAAATCGGTAAGCGGGTTGTAGCGCAGCTGCCGGTAGAGCGACGGCGTGGTCGCCATACCGACGTGGTGAATGAGGATGGTGTAGCCGTCGGGCTTGGAGTTCTTGGTCTGCTCGGGAGCGAGGATGCCGCCCGCGCTTGGTTTGTTCTCGACGATGACCGTGTGCCCGAGGGGCTTGGACATCGACTGCGCCACGACGCGGGCCACCGTGTCGGTCGGACCGCCGGCCGCGAAGGGCACGAGCATGGTGATGTTCTTGGTCGGGTATTGCTGGGCCCAGGCGCCGCCGACGACAAGGGCGAGCGCGAGAGCTGCGAGGCGTAGTGCGAGCATGGGGTCTCCGGGAACGGACAGTCGACCCATAATACCGCCGCATGAACGACGTAGTCGACCTTCGCTCCGATACGGTGACGCGGCCCTCGGCCGGCATGCGCCGCGCCATGATGGAGGCGCCGCTCGGCGACGACGTCTTCGGCGACGATCCGACCGTCAATCGGCTGCAGGAATGCGCCGCAGAGGTCTTTGGCTTCGAAGCGGCGCTCCTTTTTCCTTCCGGCACGCAATCGAACCTTGCGGCGCTGATGAGCCATTGCCAGCGAGGCGATGAGGTGATCATCGGTGCGGAGCAGCACAGCTACCGCTACGAGGCGGGTGGCATGAGCGTGCTCGGCTCCATCCATCCCCGCATACTCGCGAACCACCCGGACGGCACGCTCGATCTCGCAGAAGTCGAACGGGCCATCAGCCCCGACGACGCGCATTTCGCGCGCACGCGTTTGCTTGCGCTCGAGAACACCATCGGCGGCAAGCCCATCGGCCGGGCCTATCTGGAGGAAGCGCTCGCGCTCGCGCGGCGGCGGGGCCTCGCGACGCATCTCGACGGTGCGCGCATCTTCAATGCGGCGGTGTTTTTCGGCACCACGGTGAAGGGCGCTCTGCGGCGGCTTCGACTCCGTTTCGAGTTGCCTATCGAAGGGTCTCGGTGCGCCGGCGGGCACGCTGCTCTTCGGCAGCCGTGAGTTCATCGCTCGCGCTCGCCGCGCGCGCAAAATGCTGGGCGGCGCGATGCGCCAGGCGGGCGTGATCGCGGGCGCGGGGCTTTACGCGCTCGAGAACAATGTGGAGCGCCTCGGCAGCGACCATGTGAACGCCGAGCGCCTGGCAAGCGGCCTCGGCGATCTCGGTCTCGCATGCGAGCAGCACACCAACATGGTCTTCCTCACCTTGCGGACCGAGAAGGTAGCGCCGCTCGCTGAGCATTTGAAGCGTCGCGGCGTGCTCGTACTAGCTGCGGCTCGCATGCGGCTCGTCACCCATCTCGACGTGGACGAGCGTGGCATCGAGCGCGCGCTCGGCGCCTTCGGCGAGTTCTTCGGAGATGAGGCTGGCGCGCCCGGCGGGATTCGAACCCACGACCCTTGGCTTCGGAGGCCAATACTCTGATCCGCTGAGCTACGGGCGCCTGAAAGGACGCGCAGGATAGCAAGCTTTCGCATACTGCGTCCACGCGTGCGGCCGCACGCTAAAATCGACGCTTTCCCCAATAAGACCACCGTGGCGACCCACGATTCTCATTCGTCGTTCATCAAGACGCCGCAGCAGCTCATCGTCGTCATCGTTGCCTCCTTTCTCGTGCCGATCATCGGCATCGTGCTGCTCGTGCAGCTCGTCACGAGCACGCCGGGCGCCGATCCGAATGCCATGACGGCCGAAGCGATCGCGAAGCGCATTCAGCCCGTCGGGCACGTCGAATTCGGCGCCGGCGGTGGCGGTGCAGCCGGCGCCCGCAGCGGCGAGGAAGTCGTCAAGTCGGTCTGTGCCACATGCCACCAGACCGGCGTCGCGAACGCGCCGAAGATCGGCGACAAGGCGGCCTGGGCGCCGCGCATCAAGGAAGGCCTGAAGATGCTCGTCGCCGATGCGATCAAGGGCAAAGGCGCCATGCCGCCGAAGGGCGGCAATCCGTCGCTCTCCGACGATGAAGTGGCGCGCGCGGTGGTGTTCATGGCCAATCAATCCGGCGCGCGCTTCAAAGAGCCGCCCGCCCCGAAGGCGCCAGCGCAGGCTCAAGCGCAAGCGCAGCCTCAAGCGCAGCCGCAGGCCGCAGCAGCGCCAGCCGCGAGTGCGGCGGCCGCCAAGCCGGCGGCGGGCGCTGCCGCCGATGGCAAAAAGGTGTTCGACAGCACGTGTATGGCTTGTCACGCGACCGGCGTCGCCGGCGCCCCGAAGCTCGGCGACAAAGCGGCATGGGCGCCGCGCGTGCAACAAGGCATGGATACGCTCCTGCAGTCAGCCTTGAAGGGCAAAGGCGCGATGCCGCCGAAGGGCGGCAACGCGTCGCTCTCCGACGCCGACGTGCGCGCTGCGATCGAGTTCATGGTGTCGCAAAGCAAGTAGGCGTTGGCCGCCGCGCTACTTTTTATCGTCGATCCGCTCGAGTCACTCAAGGCGTACAAGGACTCGAGTGTCGCGATGATGCGCGCGGCGCAGGCGCGCGGGCAGACCCTGTGGGCGGCCGAGCAGACCGGGCTCCATTGGCGCAAGAACCGCGTCGCCATCCACGCGACGCGGCTTTCGCTCACCGACAACGACGAGGATTGGTACCGCGCGCACGAGACCAAGACGCGCGCGCTCAAGGATTACGCGGCGGTGCTGATGCGCAAGGACCCGCCATTCGATCTCGAATACGTGGCGAGCACGTGGCTCCTCTCGGCGGCGGCGCGAGAGGGCGCGAAGGTGTTCAACGCGCCCGACGCGATCCGCGACCATAACGAGAAGCTCGGCATCCTCGAATTCAGCCGCTTCGTTACGCCGACGCTGGTCACGCGCGAGCCGGAGGCGATCCAGGCTTTCATCGACGAGCATCGCGACGTGGTGCTGAAGCGCCTCGACGTCATGGGCGGCGAGAACATCTTCCGCGTGCGCGTCGACGATCCCAACCGCAACGTGATCGTGGAGATCATGGCCCAGGGCGGCAGCCGCATGGTGATGGGGCAGCGCTACATTCCCGAGATCAAGGACGGTGACCATCGCGTGCTGATCATCGACGGCAAGGCAGTGCCGTACTGCCTCGCGCGCATCCCGAAGCCGGGCGACTCGCGCGGCAACCTGGCCGCCGGCGCCAAGGCGCTCGCGAAACCGCTCTCCGCGCGCCAGCGCGAGATCGCCGAGGCGCTCGGTCCGACGCTCGCGAGCCGCGGACTCTTGCTCGTGGGGCTCGATGTCATCGGCGACTGGCTGACCGAGGTGAACGTGACGAGTCCCACCTGCTTCCGCGAGATCCAGGACCAGACCGGATTCGACGTCGCGGCGACCTTTGTTGCTGCGCTGGAAGCCCGCATCGCATGATCGGCGTGCTCCTCGTCACGCACGGCGAGATTGGCACCGCGCTCCTGACGAGCGCCTCGCAGATCCTCGGCGGTGCGCCAGCGCAGGTGACGACGCTCAGCGTCTGGCGCCAGGACGATCCCGACGATCTCGTGCTTCGCGCGCGCGAGCTGATGGAGCAGATCGACGCGGGCGATGGCGTTCTCGTACTCACCGATATTTTCGGCGCGACCCCGGGCAACGTGGTGTCGCGGCTCCTGGAAGACGGGCATGTCGAGGGCGTTTCTGGTGTCTCGCTGCCGATGCTGCTGCGCGTGCTCACCAGCAGAAACGGCTCCCTCGAAGGCGCCGTCAAGCGCGCGCTCTCGGGCGGCTCCGAGGGCCTGGTGCACATGAATTCCGACCGCTGCCTCGACGCCTGACGATGGCGAGCGCCGAAGCAAAAATCGTCAACAAGCTCGGCCTGCACGCGCGCGCTGCCGCGAAGCTCACCCATATCGCGAGCGGCTATCAAAGCGACATCTGGCTCTCGCGCAGCGGCCGGCGCGTGAACGCAAAAAGCATCATGGGCGTGATGATGCTCGCCGCGGGCAAGGGCTCCACCGTCACCATCGAGGCGAACGGCAGCGACGCCGACGCGGCGCTCGCCGCGCTGACCGGGCTAATCGCCGATCGCTTCGGCGAAGGGGAGTAGGGCCCGCCCGTGAATTTCGTCCTGCACGGCCATGCGGTCTCGGGTGGCATCACCGTGGGCTACGCGCATCTCGTGGCGACGGCACGGCTGGAAGTCGCGCACTACGAGATCGCGCCGGAGGCGATCGAGGCGGAACTCGCTCGCTTCGATAGCGCGATGCAGACAGCGCAGCACGAGCTGCAGGCGCTGAAGGAGCACATCCCGGCGGACGCACCGAAGGAGTTCGAAGCATTCCTGGATCTCCACCGCCTGATCCTGAACGACTCGGCGCTGGCGGTCGCGCCGCGGGAGCTGGTTCGCAGCCGACGTGCCAACGCGGAATGGGCGCTGGTGCAACAGATGGAGCGCCTGGTCGAGCGCTTCGACGAGATCGACGATCCTTACCTGCGTGAGCGCAAGGCCGACGTGCAGCAGGCGGTCGAGCGCGTGTTGAAGGCGCTGATGGGCGGGCGCGCGCTCGCAGCGCCGGCAGTGTCCGAGGAGCAGAAGCTGATCGTCGTGGCGCACGACCTCTCGCCCGCCGACATGATCCTTTTCAAGCGGCACCGCTTCGGCGGCTTTGTCACCGACGTCGGCGGCGTGACTTCGCACACCGCCATCGTCGCGCGCTCGCTCGCCATCCCGGCGATCGTCGGCTTGCACCACGCCTTCCAGACGATCAGCGAAGGCGAAATGCTGATTGTAGACGGCGAGCGCGGGCTGCTGGTGGTCAATCCGGACTCGCTCGTCCTTGCGGAATATCGCGAGCGCCAAGCCGAGCTCAAGGCCGACCGCCAGCGTCTGAAGCGTCTCAAGAAGACGCGCGCGACAACGCAGGACGGCACGCCGATCGAGCTTTACGCCAACATCGAGCTGCCGCAGGACATGCCCGAAGTGCTGGAGGCGGGCGCCGATGGCGTCGGCCTTTTCCGTACCGAGTTCATGTTCCTCAACCGCAAGGACCTGCCTTCGGAGGAGGAGCAGTTCGACGCTTATCGGCAGGTCGCCGAAGCGATGAAAGGCAGGCCGGTCGTCCTGCGCACACTCGACATCGGCGCCGATAAGGCGATGAACGGCGGCGAACACACCATGCCGAATCCGGCAATGGGCCTGCGCGCGATACGCTTCTGCCTCGCCGAGCCGCACATGTTTCTCACGCAGCTGCGCGCCATTCTGCGCGCCTCGCATTACGGCACCGTGCGCATTCTCCTTCCCATGCTCGCGCACGCGCACGAGATAGATCAGACGCTCACGCTCATCAACCAGGCGAAGGCGCAGCTCGAGGAGCGCGGACAGCCCTACGACCGCGCGGTGCAGATCGGCGGCATGATCGAGATCCCGGCGGCGGCGCTCGCGCTGCCGATTTTCATGCGGCGGCTGCATTTCCTCTCGATCGGCACCAACGATCTCATCCAGTACACGCTTGCGATTGACCGCACCGATGATGCGGTCGCACATTTGTACGATCCGCTGCACCCGGCGGTGCTCACCCTCGTCGCGGGCACCATCCAGACCGCGACTCGGGGCGGCATGCCGATCGCGGTATGCGGCGAGATGGCGGGCGACCTGCAGCTCACGCGCCTTTTGCTCGGCCTCGGCTTGCGCAACTTTTCCATGCATCCGTCGCAGCTCCTCGCGATCAAGGAGCGCATCCTGCGTACCAACCTTACCGAGGTGCAGGCGACGGCGCAGCGCGTGCTGCGCAACACCGATCCCGCGAAGACACGCGAGCTGCTCGCGAAACTGAATTCCTCGTGAGCGGGCCGCTCGCAGGTGTGCGGGTGCTCGACCTCACCACCGTGGTGATGGGCCCCTATGCGACCCAGATACTCGCCGACTTCGGCGCCGATGTGGTGAAAGTGGAGCCGCCGGGCGGCGATGTCATGCGCTACGCCTGGCCGTTCCGCAATCCGGGAATGGGTCACATCTTCCTCAATGCCAACCGCAACAAGCGCTCGATCGTGCTCGATCTCAAGCAGCACGCGGCACGCGACGCTTGCCTCGCCCTCGCCAAGAAAGCGGACGTGCTCGTCTACAACATCCGGCCGCAAGCGATGGCGCGGCTCAAGCTCGCCTACGAAGACCTGCGGGCGATGAACCCGCGCATCGTCTATGTCGGCTGCTTCGGCTACAGCCAGCGCGGTCCGTATGCCGCGAAAGCGGCGTACGACGATCTCATCCAGGGCGCGGCCGGCATTCCGGCGCTGCTCAAGATGCAGGGGGCGGAGACGCCGCGCTACGCACCCATCATCGTCGCCGACCGGTCGGTCGGGCAGCAGGTGGCGAGCGCCGTGAACGCGGCGCTTTATTACCGAGAGAAGACCGGCAAAGGGCAGCGCGTCGACGTGCCGATGTTCGAGCACCTGCTGCAGATGGTGCTCGGGGAGCATTTGGGGGGCTATACCTTCGAACCGCAGCACGGCGAGCCGGGTTATGCCCGCATGCTCGCCCCGGATCGACGACCGTACCGAACGAAGGACGGTTACGTGTGCACGCTCATCTACAACGACAAGCAATGGGCTGCGTTCTTCAAGGTGATCGGCCGCCCGGACATGGCGGCCGACCCGCGTTTCGCCACCCAAGAGGTGCGCAGCAAGAATTACGACGTGGCATACGCGTTCGTCGCCGAGGAGCTGAAGAAGCGCAGCACGGACGAGTGGCTCGAGGCGCTCGAGGCGGCCGATATTCCGGTGCAGCGCATGAACGAGCTCGCGGACGTCGTCGCGGACCCGCATCTCGCCGCCACCGGCTACTTCCGGACGGTCGAACACCCGAGCGAGGGCAAGCTTCGCTCGATGGCCGTGCCCTCCGAGTGGTCGGAATCGGCGCCGCAATACCGGCGCCACGCGCCGCGGCTCGGCGAGCACACCCGCGAGGTGCTGCGCGAAGCCGAATTGCCCGAGGCCGCCATCGATGAGTTGCTGCGCACGAAAGCGGCGATGCAGGCTTCGCTATAATTTCCGCGCGCCGATTTGCGTCAGCTTGCGGGCGCCTAACAAATACCGCTAAAGAGACATGAACGCTCCCCATGATCCTTCGTCGGTCGGCGCCGTGGTTGCGCACACGGCGCGCTTCGACGAATCGCTGCGCCTGAAAAGCGGGGCGGAGCTTCCTTCCTACGAGATCGCCTATGAGACCTACGGCGAGCTCAACGCGCAGCGCTCGAACGCCGTGCTCGTGTGCCATGCGCTCAATGCTTCGCATCACGTCGCCGGTTACTACGCCGATCAGCGCGACAACGTCGGCTGGTGGGATAACCTCGTCGGGCCGGGAAAGCCCCTCGACACGCGG